>JAHEZA010000064.1 GCA_023251335.1 Chitinophagaceae bacterium
AAAAAGGAATTGCAACTTAACGATGTTTTTATTGTATTGCTTACTGCAAAAGGGCAAGAGCTTGATCGCCAGAAAGGGCAGGAGGTCGGCGCTGATCTTTATATGACCAAACCATTTGACCCGGAAGTGATATTGGAAAAGGCAAAACAAATATTGGGTTTATAAATTATTCACTTGTTCGTGTCTTCGCGGACCGACAGAAATTGAACCCGCAAAATAGCATGGCCAAATTAAGTTTAAAAAATATTTTGAGCAAGGATATTGACAGTATCAATATCGTAACGTCTTTGGCCGAACAGTTAGGTGCAACCATTTCAATAGAAGATAATAACGGTAAAAATCTTTTTTCTAACGGAACCGCTTCGGCTTCATTTCAATTTCCTGTTTTATTTGAAAATGAAACGCTCGGTTGGGTAAAAGGGAATGAGAAAGGTTCGGCTGTCGCAAAAATTTTGTCACATTTAATAAGCAAAGAATCAGAACGAAAAAATCTGGGAAGTGAAGTTTTAAACTTATACAAGGAAATAAACCTTGTCTTTAATTTTTCTGATAAACTAGCCCAAACAATAGGTGCGAAAGCTATTTCAGAAATTACGCTTGATGAAGCAAGCAACGTAATTAATTCTGAAAGTGGGGTGGTGGTATTATGGGATGAAGATAAAAAATGCCTGGAAGTGGAAGCATCGTTGAACGGTCCGTTTTTTGAAAAGGAAACAATAAATAAAGAATTGCCTTTATTGCTCGGCATTATTCTTAGCGGCCAGTCAGAGATTGTAAGTGATGTAGCTTCTTTGCAGAATGCCGGAATCATTTTATCCCAAACCAAATCCGTTATTTATTCCGCATTGAAAGTGAAACGAAGAATAATGGGCGCTATCATTTTGGGCTGTGATGAAGCAGATAAATATACGGCCAATTCATTAAAATTATTGACAATGCTTGCATTGCAATCTTCTTCGGCAATAGAGAGTTCTTTGCTTTATGAGAAAAGCATACGTGAAGCGGAGGAAAGAGAAGCTGCCATGCGAAAGATTTTTGACGCAACCGAAAAATTTGTGCCTTACCAATTTTTAAAATCATTAGGCCATGAGCTGATCACCGATGTGAAACTCGGGGATCAGGCCGAAAAAGTAGTCACGGTGCTTTTTACTGATATTCGGGACTACACCAGTATTTCAGAACAGATGACGCCGGAAGAAACTTTTGGATTTATTTGTTTATTCAATGCAAGGATGGGACCGATCGTTCGCAAGCATCATGGTTTTATCAATCAATATCTTGGTGATTCTATCATGGCTATTTTCCCGGTGAACGCGTCCAATGCATTAGACGCTGCCATTGAGATTCAAAAGGAAATGCAGGCTTTCAATCAATTGCAGCAACAAAAGAATAAACCGTTAATACAAATTGGAGTTGGATTACATACCGGGCCCCTGATCATGGGCATCACCGGCGATGAAGACAGGATGGATGCCTGTACTATTTCAGACACGGTGAACACGGCCTCCCGGGTGGAAAGCCTTACCAAGCATTATAAAGCGTCTATTTTGCTGAGCGAAGAAAGTCTGAAACAGATAGAACGTCCGGAAGATTTTCATCTTCGCAATTTGGGTTTAGTACAATTGAAAGGAAAGCTTTCTTCCATCAATGTTCATGAATGTTTTAGTAATGAGACAGAAGACGAATTGCAATTAAAAATAAGCACACTTTCTATTTTTAATGAAGGCGTTTCTTTTTATCTCGGCCAGTCATTTGATAATGCGAATGAGGCTTTTAAAAAAGTTTTGAAGATTGATGATAACGATGCCACAGCCCGTTTTTTCTATCAACATACAAAACAGCTTTTAGAATCGGGAGTGAATCAAAAGAAATCCGGTGTGGTGGAGATGGAAGAAAAATGATAGCATTATATATCATTATAATCTGCAGAAATGATCCAGGCAGCCGAATCTCCCGGCACAATTTTTTTTCTAAATAATGATGGGAAACAAGAAATCTTCTTTGCAGGATTAAGTAGCATAAATAAAATGAATGGGCGTTATGTAAAAGTTCAAAAAGATGCATCCCTGTTTATATGAATAAACAAATAGGGAATTACTTATCTTTTTTTTACTTTCATCTTCTAATACAAAATACCATGCTACTACTTATGCGTAACGCGATATTATTTGCAGCGCTCTTGTTATTCAATACGGGTGCTAAAAGCCAGGCAAAAAAGATTGCCGCCGAAACTTCCATCCAAAATGTAACTATATTTTCTTCCGGAGCAAGAGTTGAACGACTATCGGCTGTCAGCATTCCAGCCGGAAGATCTGAAATTAGTTTTACGGGTTTAAGTAACCAGTTAGATCAGCAAAGTGTGCAATTGAAAGCGGATGCTGATATTACACTTCTTTCCGTGCAGACTTCCAAAGATTTTTTAACGTCACGAAAAATCGATGAGGAAGAGAAAAGTTTTATTGACAGAAATAATACGCTCCATGACAAACTCGACCTTGATAATAAGTTGCTGGAAGTTTATAAAAACGAGGAAGTGATGCTCATAAAAAATGAAGCTATCGGGGGAACGGCAGGTGTGAAAACAGTTGAATTGAAGGAGGCATTAGATCTGCACAGGCAGCGGCTTACAGAAGTTTATCAAAAGCAATTGGAGATTCAAAAACGTATTATTTCAGAAAAAAATGATCTGGAAATATTTAAGGCCCAGCTACAGCAATTTAGCAAAAAAAGGGATAGCATTAATTACATCGTAACCGCACTGATAGACAGTAAAGCAACAAAAAATGTAAATTTTCATTTGCTGTATAATATAAAAGATGCTGGCTGGTATCCTACTTATGATGTCAGGGTGAAGGATGTTAATAATCCATTGGAAGTCTTGATGAACGCTAATGTTTTTCAAAGAAGTGGTGAAACATGGAAAAATATTTCATTGATTTTAAGTACCGGCAATCCGAATGAAAACGCAACCCCTTCTCAATTACAACCATGGATGCTTGGATTTTATGATCCTTCTTCTTCATTTCGTATTGACAGAAATTACAGCACGGCATCAGGACGCATAACAGATGAAAACGGTGAGCCGCTTGCGGGCGTTAGCATTATGATGAAAAAGGGAAAAGCTGGAACTATGACCGATGCTAACGGCTTTTTCAAACTTCAGAATATTTCCGGAAATGGAACGCTGGTAATCAGCGCGGTTGGTTTTGATCGAATGGAAGTTCCTGCAAGTCCGGGGTATTTTACTGTGAAACTGCAACCTTCCCGGCTGGCATTGCAAGAAGTGGTGGTAGTAGGATATGGCACAACCGCAAGCAATGATATAACGAATGAAACTTCAGATCGCGCATTGAAAGAAGAAAAGCGATCCATAAAGACCGTTGCCGTAGCTACTCAGTATCAGCCAACGACCACGGTGTATAAAATAGATGATAAATACACGTTGGAAACGGATGGAAAGACCACGACCATTGGGATAAAGCAATTTGATGTGAATGCTCAGTATGATTATTTCACAGCGCCTAAAATAGATCCCTCGGCATTCCTGACTGCCAAAATTCTAAATTGGCAGGATTACGATCTGCAATCAGGCGAAGCAAGTTTATACTTTGAAGGAACGTACCTTGGCAAAACCTATATTGATTTGGATGCTGCCGGCGATACACTTTCATTATCGCTGGGCAAAGACAATGGAATAAAAGTGTCGCGCAAACTGGTAAAAGAGTTTAGTTCCAGGCGCTTTATGGGCAGCAATAAAACGGAGACAAAGCAATATGAGATCACATTGAGAAATACTAAGAAAGATGCGATAAATATTACCGTCCATGATCAATTCCCCGTTTCTACAACGAAGGAAATAAATGTGGACGATCAAAAAGCACCGGAATCGCAAATTGACAAAGAAACCGGAATTGCCACATGGACGCTTACTTTAAAGCCCGGAGAAGAAAAGAAATTGAACATAAGTTTTAGTGTAAAATATCCTAAAGATAAAACAGTAGTTTTGGAGTAATTCGTTTCATTTATTTAAAAAGATTTTAAAAAGATTTTTAAAAAAATATTTATATGATTATCGAAAAAAATGGTTTTATACATCATGTTTACTTTTGGCTAAAAAATCCCGAAAGCCATTCGGATTTAGAACAGCTGACTGATGGCCTGGTGAAATTATCGAAAGTGAAAACGAATCAGCAATTTCATATGGGCAAACCCGCGGCTACGCGCCGTGATGTAATAGACTCAGGCTATTCCGTGTCGTGGCTGCTCTTGTTTAAAAATAAAGAAGACCAGGATAGCTACCAGGTAGATCCGATACATTTAAAATTTGTTGAGGAATGCGCCCATTTGTGGAGCAAGGTGGTGGTGTATGATACGGTGGATATCTAATCTATCTTTTTTATTTATATTAGATTCATTTTTACAGTGAACAAATAAATAACGAAGATTCTTGTTTGACGATAAATTAGTCATGATGATATTTTTCGTTTCTGATGATCGTGCACGCGCGATAGATTTGTTCAGCCAGAATTAATCGTACCAATTGGTGTGGAAATACGAGTTTAGATAAACTCCATTTATGATTGCATCTTTTTAAAATATTTTCGTGTAATCCATAAGCGCCGCCGATTAAAAAAATAATATTCTTTGCACTTGCATTTGCCTTCTGTTGTATGAATCCGGCGAGTTCCACCGAACTCCACTGTTTGCCATTTTCGTCAAGTGCTATCAATATATCATCGTTTTGCAGCGCATTTAATATAAGAGAAGATTCGGTTGCTTTCACCTGATCGTTGCTAAGTGAAGCCGCATTTTTTGCAGGTGGAAAGATTTTCCATTCCACAGGATAATAATGAGAAATACGTTTTGTAAAGATTTTGATGCCCTCGTTTACATAAGGCTCGTTTGCTTTGCCGACTGACCAGAAATAAAATTTCATCTTAAAAAATTTGTTTGCAATTTGCTAAAGTATAGCCGGTTATGCTAATGATTAATAATAAAGATACTGGGGTAGATTGTGGTAAAACAATTATTTATTATTTTTGCCGCCCATCGGCTGCGTAGCTCAATTGAATAGAGCATCTGACTACGGATCAGAAGGTTTTAGGTTTGAATCCTAACGCGGTCACACTAATAATCAACCACTTACGGTATTTTTTATTGTAAGTGGTTTTTTTATTTTACCTACAATATGTTGTATATAAAGAGATATAAAACAATTTCAATTAAGCAACTGCTAAAATTAAGAAGCCTTAACTTTCTACAATATGTCTTCTCTTTGCGTGGCAAATAAAACCTGTTTTAAATTATCCACATGCTTTTGCAGCTCATCTATTTTGGTTTGATAATCGGATGCAGTGCGATGAAACCCTCTTTGTATATTTTTTTCCGCAAGCCGGGTCAGTAGCTTTTTGCGCTCTTCCAAACCTCTCATGGCAACCCACATGGAAGATTCTATATTTTTAAATTGTTTCGCTAAAAGATCGTTTACAGAATAGGAGTGACCTGTATGGCATTTGTAGCGTGTGACCGCATCGTTTTTCAATTCAAAAAGCACTCCTCCGCAATCAGGGCAGGTAAACACAGAATTATCGCCTAATTCTTTCATTTCATCTATGGTGCCTACGCCTTTCTCTGATAATTCTACTTCTTTAACAATATCAGCCGGAATGATGGTATTTTCTATCTTTTTATTCGCATTAACCGCTGAGATGATGGCGCCCATCTGCGACAAGGGAACGCAATAGTCCACTTCAATTTCTTTAAGAACAGAAAGCGGCATATCAGGATATTCCGCCTCGTTCGGATCCTGAACGATGCAGGTTCCTCCGCATCTTTTTATTGCAGACATTCCTGCGGTGCCATCGTCCAGCATTCCTGTTAAAATAATACCAATGGTATGGCCATCGAAGGCCGCCGCCGCCGAACGGAATAAGACATCTATAGAAGGACGCCAGCGATTTTCCTCGGGCCCATAGCCAAGCGCTATCGTATTTTCTTTTATTAATAAATGTTTATTAGGCTGCGCAAAATAAATAGTATCTTTTCTAATGATGACATTTTCTTCCGCTTCGGTACAAAGCAGCGGGGTATATTTTTGCATTTGGCTTACGAGATAGCCACCAATTCCACGGTGCGATAAATGCATAACTACGAAAAAAGCGGCATTCATTTCTTCCGTTAGCTGGCTTATCAACTCTGTGAGGGCAAAAAAACCACCTGCCGAGGTGCCTATAACAACAACAAACTTTGGTTTTTCATTCATTCCATAACCGTAACAATATTTGTGCTTGTTTTTTTGAAAAGAAATTACACGGCAGATAAATGACAAGATAAGGATCCGGATTTCCTCTGCCGCCGATAAAGAAGCATTAAATAAACTGGCAAAAAAGGGAGTTAACACCAGTAAAGATTGGTTGATACTTCACCCAGGCGTAAGTGAAGTAAAAAGAGAATATCCAGAAGAGAAATGGATAGCAACGGGCAGGTTACTCAATGATCGTTACGGTTGTCAAATAATTATATCAGGCTCTGGCTCTGAAAAAAATCTTTGTGAAAGGATTGAAAAAGGAATTGGCAATGCTTTTTCTTTGGCAGGTCTCCTATCTGTAGAGGAATTTATTGCCCTTATAAATAGAGCCAGGATTGTTATTTCCGTGAATACGGGCACCGTCCATATTGCAGCCGCTACGCAAACGCCCGTTGTGGTTTTATATGCGCTTACCAATCCTCAGCATACGCCATGGAAAGTAAGTTCATCAGTCCTGTATTTTTCAGTAAAAAAAATCTAAAAAGTAAAAATGAAGTAGTTAAATATGTAAGTGAAAAGCTAATGAATGAATGGAAACCAGTGCCATCTCCAGATGATATTTTAAAAGCAGTAAATGATTTAAAGTAATATTTTTTTATTTACTAAGCAAATTTCCTAAATGATTTTTTCAATAAAGCCATGAAGACTTGCACTCCATCCAATAAGGAATTTACTCATCCCGATTCTTCTTCCTAGTTATATACTGATTGACAACAAAACGAATTTTGCGAAGCAATACTTTGAAAATTGAAAGTTCAAAATTTTAATGTTCAAAAAACAGGCACTAATATGATGCCTGGAATGATCCCACCCAAAACATTCACTTAAGCAATAAATCGTAAAGTTCAAACAATAGTAAAGCAGTAAGAAGGATCTTTCGACTTGTTTTACAGTAAACAAAGAAACAACCAGTATTTTTATTTTGCATCTTCTGAAGCCTTGACTGCAACAAGTTTGCAGGATAAGATCTGTTTTAACTTATTGGGCTTTTTACTAAATTCTTTCTAAATAAATCCCTTCAAAATTTAACAACATTAAAAACAGGGCAATGATCATGAGTATACGGAAAAAAAACAGCAACAAATACTTCAGCTGCTAATGATGAACTCAAAGATATTTGTTAGGCCGAAAAGCAATTATACTCGTCGGCATCCTACCATGCTGATTCATTTATATAATTTTACTAAATCGCGTACAGAGATTTCATCGGTGATATTTTGATTGTGTTTAAAAAACTGTTCTATTCTATGGAATTTAGTAAACTCAGAAGCTGGTGCATATTATCGTTTTCAAGGTCTTTGCAAAGGCTGATTATTTCCTCTTGCTGATCTTTTGTGATCACATCTTTTGTAAGCCGGCGAAATTTGTCTGCTGTATGATCCCAGGACAAAGGCCTTGTATAAAAACCATGATAATCTTCTTTTTTAATGCTGAATTTTTTGTCATTGTTTAAGGTAATTTCTGCTTTGATCATCAGTTTTTCAGGATAGGCTTTTGTATAAGGATCTAACAGTCCCGATATGGCTAATGGTTTGTGTAAGGGGAAACCTGTGTGGACATTTATTTTTTTTAATAGCTCCTGCACATCTTCCCTATTGATGCGTTCTTCCAGCAATTGTTCGGGATATACCTGGCCGTCTAACAAGGCAATCGCCGCTGTATAAAATAAACTATGGTCTGCCTGCTCTTTGCTGTGAACATTTTTTCTGTCTCCATACTCTCCGCCACCTACAATATGATAGCACGTAAGAAACGTAGTGATGTCAACTTCTTTTATATCAGCAGGCAGGAAATTGTTTTCTTTTTTAAGTTGCAGCACAGCTTCTATCGAAGGCTGCGTATGCACTTCAGAATTGTATTCTTTCAAAATGCATTTTTTTATCAATGAGAAGTCTTCCTTCTTCCAATCATATTTCAACTCCATTCCGAAAATATCTTTGTAACCTCTTGGACCTTCAAAAATAGAAACCGGCCCTGTCATGCCCTCTTTTGCCAGCAATGCGAAGTTGATGCAACTGAACGCAATAAAGGAAGAAGCGAGTCCCTTCCATTCATAAGTATAGGATGAGCGGCAGGTAACCAGTGGATCCAATGAGCAACCTGCAATGGCAAGGGCATGCGAAGTTTGTTCCTCACTCAGATGCATTAATTTACAGGCTGAAGCAGTGAGTGAAAAAGCTAATAAAAGAGTATGATCAAAACCTTCTATCATGACAGGTATTTCCTCGATGAGCCTGCATTCTATCTCGTAGCCAACAGCCATGGCTGTTAAGAAGTCTTTACTGCTCAGATTTTCTGCACCTGTAATGGCAAGCAATGAACCTATATTATCACAGGGATGGCACGTAGATTCTTTGCCCAGAAAATTATCCATAAAATCAGGATATCGGATTAGTGCTGTATAAATTTCAGCAGCGCGGTCGAGGCTGGTTCTTTTTAAAACTGGCACTTCACAATTACCTCCGCCATTTAAAGATTTTATTTGTTTAAAGAGTTTTTGAATTGTAGGCCTTCGGATTGCATGAATAAAAGAACCTAAAGAATCCAGCAAATGTTTTTTTAACTGATTTGTTATTTCATAACTCAGATCTTCAAAACGAGTCGCAAGGGAAAACGCTGCTATCTGCCTTGTTTGAAACATAAATATTTTTTTTATTGAAACAATAAAATTTCCGTTATCCAAGAGTCACGGGCTTTTCAATATTCTACTTCAATATTTATTTACACAAAAAGATTTCCCTAGACCTTGAACGGTCACTTTGAATATTTCAAGGAAAATACATGCCAAAAAATGTTGGCTTTA
>JAHEZA010000504.1 GCA_023251335.1 Chitinophagaceae bacterium
CCGAAATTTAAAATACCCTATATTAACTCGCAGTTCATTGTGCCGGTTTTATTTATTGTAGGCGTTTTATTTTTCTGGAATAATTTCTTAGGGTTATTTGATTTCAGCGATGGCTGGCAAGTATTTCGTGATAAACTGCCATTCTTCTTATTTGTAATTCTTTCTATCGCGCTCACTATTGCTTCCTTCATAAAAAAACTTTCCCTCATTCCCGTTCTCGGTTTGGCGAGTTGTTTTTATTTAATGACGGAACTGGGATATACCAATTGGTTACGGTTTTTGATCTGGCTAATTATCGGCCTTGTTATTTATTTTTTTTACAGCAAACAACATAGTAAGCTGGGTAAATCGGAAAATGGTATTTCTGATTAGACACATTTCAGGCATCCCTCGTGATTGTTTTGCGCAACTGGTCGAAACTGACCGAGAATTATTATTAAATGAATGCCATTTTAGTTGTCACAATCTTTATTAAATGCATAAGAACTTCAATATTTGATTTCAAATATTTATATTTTTATAAAAATTATATTTTCTCCGCTCTTGTTAAAAAATAGTCTGATATTACTAGCATCATGGAAAAATAATCCAAAGAAAGTGCCGTAAATTTTGAAATCATTCAAAATTATGCAGCCGTGCAAAAGATATTTTTTCAACAAGCAGCTAAAACTGCAATATAATTGTCATACAAGAGTAATTTCCAAATTGTCATTAATTAGTAATTTTTTTGAGACATATGTTGGGAGTCTACATTTAAAATTCACTTATTAAACAAAACACATGAGAAAATTTCTTCCATTTTTTATGGTGCTAATGCTTAGTGGAGTATTGGCATCTGCACAAACGCATTCGGTAAAAGGTGTTGTCACCGGTCCGGATGGCCATCCCCTGCCTGGAATAACAATTCAAATCCAGGGAACCAAAACAGCAACGGCTACCAATTCTGAAGGCCAATTTGAATTACCAGCAACTTCCAATGCGACCCTGATTTTTTCAGGCGTTGGATTTGAAGAACAACGACACAAAGTCGGTGGCCAGTCCAGTCTAAATGTAAGTCTGGCTTCCACTTCTACCCAGTTGAACGAAGTGGTGGTTACGGCGCTCGGCATTCAGAGAAGCAAAAACTCACTGCCCTTTGCCGCTCAAACAGTTGAAGGAGATGCTGTCAGTGAAACAAGGAGCTCAAATGCAGCCTCAGCACTTTCCGGTAAAGTTTCGGGCCTTCAAATTCAGCAAGGTAACGGTATCGGCGGATCTACCAACGTAATTATACGTGGCATGAAATCAATTACCGGTAACAACCAGGCATTGTTTGTCGTGGACGGAGTTCCAATCAACAACTCAATTAACAACAGCGGCGATGAGACGACCGGCCGCGGTGGGTTTGATTACGGTAATTCAGCATCAGATATTAATCCGGATGAAATTGCATCCATTACAGTATTGAAGGGCGCGGCTGCCAGCGCATTATATGGTTCGCAAGCCGCAAATGGTGTTATCCTGATCACAACTAAAAAAGGCAAAAAAGGATTAGGCATCACGGTTAACACAGGCGTTACATTTAATTCAATGGATAAAAGCACTTACCCTAAATATCAAAATCAATATGGCGCAGGATATGCTACTGACGGTTATGGTGGGCCTGCTCCAAATGGAGGATTCTTTTATTTTGATGCCGATGGCGATGGAGTTAAAGACCTTGTGGTTCCCACTACTGAAGATGCTTCTTACGGTCAAAAATTTGATCCAAGCTTAAACGTATTCCATTGGGATGCTTTTGATGTGACTTCCCCCTATTATCAAAAAGCCCGCCCTTGGGTAGCAGCTACCCACACCCCTGATGCGTTCTATGAAAATAGTGTATCCACAGTAAACAATATAAATCTTTCAGGTGGCAATGAAAAAGGAACTTTCTACCTGGGTTATACAAGAAATGACGACAAAGGTATATTGCCCAATAGCTCGGTATTGAAAAATAGCGTGAACCTTAATGCTACCTATAAACTTACGGACCGTTTGACCGCAACGGGTTCAGCGGCTTTTAGTAAAATTGAAGGTTTAGGAAGATATGGCACTGGATATGATAACTGGAATGTGAATCAGAACTTTCGTCAATGGTATGAAACAAACATGGATGTAACAGAGCAGAGAGCAGCCTATTTCAGATCGGGCGGTCAGAATATTACCTGGAACATGGCTGATCCAAGTAATCCGCCTGACGGACTAAAACCAATCTTCACTGACAATCCATATTTCGTGCGATATTCAAGCTACGAAAACGATTCCCGTAGCCGCTTCATCGGCTCTGCCACTTTGCAATATCAATTTACGAGTTGGTTCAATTTGCTGGGGCGGGCTTCACTGGATACTTATAGCGAATTACAGGAAGAAAGGATTGCTTATGGAAGCGTGGATCCGTCATCTTATTCCAGGTATGATAGATCTTTTCAAATGTCGAACTATGACGTAATCGCCAATTTCGATACGAAAATCAATACAGATCTCAGCTTTAAAGGACTCCTTGGTATGAACATGAATAGAAGAATTGTAAGTTCGGTATCCGCAAGTACCAATGGAGGTTTAGTAGTACCCGGTTTATATTCGCTGAGCAATTCCAAAGACCCGATTTCCGCTCCTTTGGAAAATTATAACCCTCAGGAAATAGATGGCTATTTTGCGGGAGCTACTTTCGGTTATAAAGATTTCCTGTTCCTGGATGGTACATTCAGGCGCGACATCTCTTCTACATTGCCTGAAGAGTCCAACGCATATAACTATTTTTCAGTTTCAGGTGGATGGGTATTTTCGAAAAATCTTACCAATATTTCATGGCTTAACTACGGAAAATTGCGTGCTAACTATGCTGAAGTGGGCAGTACGGCTCCCTGGGGTGCCATCGCTGATATTTACGCAAAGCCGGATCCATTCGGTAGTGC
>JAHEZA010000505.1 GCA_023251335.1 Chitinophagaceae bacterium
TCATGCGATGGCTTCACCATGGTAGCTTATGACGGGTTGATAGATATATAGGACACAATCCTATCGCCTTCTATGCACTATGAATCCTAATCCAACACTTCATACGCCATCACCGCGGCAGCTTTATTTTTCATCTTCAACTCTCCCACTCGTTTACATTGAAAAGATTCTTTCACTTTTTCGTACGAAACATCAGAGATCAATATCTGTCCCGCCACCGCCATTGACTGAAGGCGCTGTGCTGTGTTTACGGCATCGCCTATCACAGTATAATCAAGGCGTTTAAGATCTGCAGAGCCGATGTTTCCGCTCACCACTTCCCCACTGTTGATGCCAATGGAAACTTTGGGTAGAAAAGCTTCCTGGTGCGATTCATTTGGTAATTTTTCAATTTGCCTACGCACAGCGAGGCAGGCGTCTATAGAACGATCCAGGTGAAAATCACCTTTAAATACCGCCATAACAGCATCGCCAATAAATTTATCAATATAACCTCCCTGGGCTATTATCTCCTTAACGATCACATCAAAATAACTGTTTAATAATTTTACTACGCTATCAGGTGATTCGTTTTCGCTGATGGAAGTAAAACTGCAAATGTCAATAAAAGCCACTGATACCTCTATGGTTTCATTTTGAATTAAGCTGGCTTCAAATTCCCGGCCACCCATAAAATTCAACACTGTTTGATCCACATACATTTTCAGAATATTATTTTCCTTTATCGCCTTCATCGTTTCGCGCATCAGGTTTACTTGCCTGATGGTTTTTTCCATCGTTAGTTCCAGGTCTTCAAAATTTACAGGTTTGGTAATAAAATCAAAAGCGCCACGGTTCATGGCCGTGCGTATATTTTGCATGTCGCCGTAGGCGGATACAATTACTGATTTAATAAGGCTATGTTGGTCATTTAATTTGGCGAGCAAGGTTAATCCATCCATAACAGGCATGTTAATATCGCTGAGCACGATATCTACATCCTCATTTTTCTCGATCATTTCGAGCGCATTTTTCCCGTTTACCGCAAAGACAAATGCGTATTTACCATCGCGTATTTTCTGCCTGAATTTTTGCTTGATCAATATTTCCAGGTCTGACTCATCATCAACGACTAAAATTTTTGACATCAGGTATTTAATTTAAGTTTTTGTTTTAAGAAAGTAAAATCAACCGGCTTTGTTAAAAATTCATCTGCGCCTAATTCTTTTGCGATATTAAAATTTTCTGTGTCGCCATAAGCTGTAATCATCATCACGACTGGCGGCGGATCGTGGCGTTTTTTCTTGATGCGTGATAGTAACTCAAGTCCACTCATTCCAGGCATATTAATATCGGATAATATCAATACAGCTTCCTGCTCGTGACTGTCAAGATATTTTAAGGCTTCTTCACCTGAAAAAGCAAATTCAAATTCCACCTGTTTATTTTTGATCTCTCTTCTGAAACGTTGTTCAAAAAGTGTCTGGATGTCTCTTTCATCATCTACTACTAAGATTTTCATTCAATTTGTTTTTTGTTTTGCAATATTAAATTATAAAGTCCTAATCTGCATTCAGCTAACAGGTAATTCAACAGTAAACTCCGTTCCTTCACCTTCTCTGCTTTTCACCGTTATGTGTCCTCCATGAACTTGAATAATATCATAACTCAAACTTAAACCCAGTCCTGTCCCCTCTCCTGTTGGCTTGGTAGTAAAGAATGGATTGAATATTTTATCTTTAACCGAATCAGGAATACCAGTTCCGTTGTCTCTTACCATCACCAATACTTTTCCATTTTCTTTTTTAGTGCTTACCCATACTGTTGGCTCATAATCTTTTCCTTTTACCATCTTCGCGGCCTTGGCTGCATAAAAGGCATTTGTAATTAAATTTAAAATCACTCTTCCTACGTCCTGCGCCACAATATTTATTTTAGGAATGCTTTCATCAAAATCAGTTTTCATATCGGCATTAAACCCTTTATCCTTTGCTCTCAAGCCATGGTACGCCAAACGCAAATATTCGTCAGCCAACGTGTTGACATTGGTTGGTTCCTTTTGTCCATTGCTGCTGCGGCTGTGTTGCAGCATTCCTTTTACAATAGAATCAGCTCTTTTACCATGAAAATTTATTTTTTCCTGGTTGGTTTTAATATCGTTGGCAATTTCTTCGAGTGGTAATTTTTGCTCAGGCGAGAGATTGGTTTTACTCAATTCCTCTTTCAGTTCATCTGCCAGCTCGGTATTCACTTCAGAAAAATTATTTACAAAATTCAGCGGGTTTTGAATTTCGTGTGCAATGCCTGCCGTCAGCTCGCCGAGAGAAGCCATCTTTTCTGATTGGATCAATTGAGATTGAGTTGCCCTTAGATCTTCTATAGACTTCTGCAACTGTTCCGTGCGATGTTTTACTTTTTCTTCCAGCAATTTATTTTCTTTCTTTAATCTTCGTGAACGGTAAACAATATACAATCTTAATAAACCAAGGCCTATCAAAACATACAGCGTATAAGCCCACCAGGTTTGGTACCATGGTGGAGTAATAGTAAATTTTAACTCAACCGGAGCTCCCCATTTGCCATCAATCTCTTTGCTGCATACCTTAAACGTATATTTCCCCGGTGGTAGATTCAGGTAGTTTTCCGTGTAAGGATTCATGGAAGGTTTGCTCCAGTTTTTATCAATGCCATTCAGAAAGTAAGTATAAAAAGTGGTATCCGGGCGGCTTAAATTTGCCTGTGCAAATTGAAATTGCAAATAGTTTCCATTATAAGGAAGAGAAAGATTTACAGGTAAATTATAGGGGCCGGAAACGCTGTCCCATTTGAATTTGGCCTCGCCGGAATAAATACTATCTGCAGAACTACTGATAAAATATTGCGGCTGGCCCATCACATTTATTCCTGTTATGTAAGTTGCTACCGAATCATTCCTGGATTTTATTTGATTAA
>JAHEZA010000506.1 GCA_023251335.1 Chitinophagaceae bacterium
TAATTTTTAAACATAAAAGATAATTCTTGATGTATGATTGAATGATGTCTGACACTATTTCTATTCGCCGTTGATGATTCACTTTTCATTCCGTTCGCAAACTCTCCACAGGATTTGCAGTCGCTGCTTTTATTGCCTTTATACTTACTGTAAAAAATGCAATCCCAAATGTTAACAGCGCAGCCAACACAAATATCCACCAGCTTAAAGAAGTTTTGTAAGCAAAATTTTGCAACCATTTGTCCATTGCCCAATAACCGACAGGCAGTGCGATACAGGTTGCAATCAAAACTGGCTTTAATAGATCTTTTGACAAGAGCACAACGATATCTTTTACAGACGAACCCAATACTTTTCTCACGCCAATTTCCTTGAAGCGCTTGGTTGCTGTAAACGATGCAAGCCCAAATAAACCAAGGCAGGCAACAAATATGGCCAGGCACGCGAACACCGTTAAGATGGTTTGCTGGTGCAAATCTTTCTTATAAAGTTTATCAAATTGTTCGTCCAGGAAACGATATTCAAAAGGATATGCAGAAGCGACTTTCTTATATGCTTTTTCTACAAGCGCAACGCCATCCTTTATATTACCGGGGATCAATTTTATCAATGCTACTCTTCTATCTATATTGGGCGCAATTACCAATGGGTCTATCTCATTTTTTAGCGATTGAAAATTAAAATCGGAAACCACACCAATTATTCTTCGCCTGGCAGTATCACGTACTGTATTCTGTATCCATTTGCCAACGGCCTGTTCTGGTGTCCAGCCTAATTTTGTTGCAAATGTTTTATTGATTAGTACAGCATCAGTTGTGTCGGTGGGAAACATCGATGAAAAATCTCTGCCGGCAATAATTTTCAGTCCCAGTGTTTTTACGAATTCAAAATCTGCAAATTCCGTCCTTGAATTCCATTTTTCAGAATGGCCTTCAACATCAAACATGTGCCCGTCAAAAAAGCCGCCGGGCTCGCCAGACATTAATGAAACTGATTGCACCTTGCTTTCATGCTGCAGCGAAGTTTTAAAGGCATTCATATTTTTGTAAATATCATTATTATCAATAGGCACTACAACCGTTTGTACCTGGTTATAACCAAGCTGCTTATTCTTTACATAATTCATTTGTTTGGTAATGATGATAGTGCCAACGATGAGAAATACCGAGATGCTAAACTGAACAACTACGAGGGCCTGTCGAAAAGTTGAACCGCCTTTTCCCAAACGAAGTTTACCCTTAAGCGCCTGAATTGGTGAAAAGGCAGATAAGAAAAATGCAGGATAGCTGCCAGCCAGAAATCCAACAATAGTGATGACGCCAATAAGAAAAAAATAAAAAGGTAATTTATTCAATGAAGCGTTTAATGTATATCCAAGCAGTTGATTATACCATGGCATTGCTACCAGGAATAAACCCACTGCAAGTATGCATGAAATGGTAGTAAGTAAGACCGATTCACCTATGAATTGCCACACAAGATTATTTCGCAAGGCGCCTAACACTTTACGCATGCCCACTTCTTTTGAACGCTCTGCGGCCCGAATGGTAGATAAGTTCATGAAGTTAATACAGGCAATAAGCAAAATTAGAATAGCAACTGAAAGAAATATATACACTACCGTTTTATCGCCATGTTTAATACCATCAAAAGCAGCATCATCAAAATATACGTCTTTAAGCGGTATGAGCGACAATGTAAAATGAAAACCAAATTTGCGCATATCACCGCCCATATATTTTTCCATGAATGCAGGAAATTGCTTTTCAATCTGCGCTTCCTTTACATGCGGCGCCAGCTTTACATAGGTATAAACCGCATTATTGATCCACGTGGTCATCCAACTGCTGCTTTTATAATTTTCAAGCGGAAGCACCAGGTCAAATTCGATGTGGGAATTGGATGGAACATCTCTGGCGATGCCTGTTACTTTTAGCGGAAGATCTTTATCCATCATAATTGTTTTTCCCATAGCATTATCAATGCTTCCAAAATATTTTCTGGCGGTAGTTTCTGTTAGTACAACACTATGTGGATTTTGCAATACCGTCTGTGGGTTACCTTTTATCAACGGGAAAGAAAAGAACCTGAAAAAGTTACTATCAGCATCAATTACTTTCTTTTCATGAAAAGACTGGTTGCCAATAGCAACAAGGTTATCATTTTGATTTATGCGAACAACATTTTCAACCTGCCCTTTAAAATCGTTCATTAATGCCGGGGCATACGGCCCGGACAAATAAGCCACATTACGTATTTTACCCTCGTTCTCAAAGCCCCGCATCACCCTGTAAATGCGGTCGCCATCTTTATGAAAATTATCAAAGCTGAATTCATTCATGATGAACAGAAATATCATCATACAAACGGTAATACCGATAGTTAAACCAAGAATATTGATGAAGGAAAAAACTTTGCTCTTGATTAAATTTCTCCATGCGGTTTTGAAATAATTTTTTATCATTTTTATTTTGATTTATGGGTAACTGTTATGTTTGTAGTAAACCAATAAATATTACAGGTTCCTGTTTTCAATATTTTCAATTCACAATTCAAAATATTCAATTTTCAATTCACTACTCACCACTCACAGTAATAACTCACTTCTCAAGCTTTTAACCGGATTTGCCATCGCCGCTTTCAGTGTATTTAAACTCACTACAATCAGTGTTAATGCAAGCATGGCTATGCCTACTACAACAAAAAGCCACACGCTGATGCCAATGCGGTACTTATAATTCTCCAGCCAGTGATTCATTAACCAATAAGTAAGTGGCACGGCAATTACAAAGGCAATGGTAACCAATTTTAAAAATTCTTTTGATATAAGTATCAGCAATTGTTGTACGCTCGCACCTAATACTTTACGTACTCCAATTTCGCGAAAACGTTTTTCAATAGTGAACGCCGCTAAGCCTGCAAGGCCGAGAC
>JAHEZA010000507.1 GCA_023251335.1 Chitinophagaceae bacterium
GTAGGTAGTAAACGTTTTATTATATTCACGAAACGCAGCATCGGATTGGGCGAAGCTGTGAAAATAAAAGCCAATTAAAAGCATTAAAAAAAGTAAGCGCATGGTGCAGTAATTTTTTATTCAGAAATATTTGGAAAAATCATTTTGATAAAGAAAACAAGAAGGCGTTAAATAAGAATTTCATTCAACTTTTTTCGAAATGTAATGAGAACTTGCCTAAAGTTGGCCTATTTTTTTTAAAAATCGCCTATCTGAGAATAGTATTTTTTTCAGCCTTTGTTTGCGCAAACGTTTGATAAATTCACACAAACGATTGCGCAATTTTGAAAATATTCTTCTCTAAATTTCAATTGTATTTCTTGCCGGTGATTTTTAATTAATTGAATGGAAGTCTTTGAGCAATTATGTTTTTAGGAGAGTATACAGTGAACACATAAATTACAGGAATTCCTGTTTCAATAATGTTTATATGTAATTAACACTGTCATTATCTTACTCCACATCCGGAGAGCCATGCCAAACACTGGAACCAAATGTAGTGAGGTAAATTTTTTCAGGATTATTGGGATCTATTATCACCCGATGTCCCCAATGAAAATCATATCCTTTTATCTTCTTCCAGGTTTTACCATAATCATCACTTCGATACGCCGCACTGGTAAATGTATTGCAGTATATTCTCCCAGGGTGAATGGGATCTACCGTCACATCGTACACGTATTGTCTTTTATCGAAAATAGATTTCCACGTACTTCCTCCATCTTCGGAAAGAAAAATTCCACCAGGTATATTTAGCGTTTTGTTTCCGCCTGTTGATGCTGCCCTCTCTCCTCCCAACAGATCACTAAGTTCAATATCAGACCAGCAGGCAAGATAAATACGATCCGGATTCTTAGGATCTATTCCTATTCCGTTTGGAAATAATAACGTGTTGGTTACATTCAATTTGATCCATGTTTCTGCGCCATCTACAGATTTGTAAACAGCACCAGAATAAAACCCTCGTCCTTTTTTGCCGTCTTTATGCATAGGAGTCGGGCTAACCGTGAGAAATAGGTTTCCATTTCCAGCCATGGTCAATTCAAAAGCACAGGTATTATCTCCGATTCCGCTATTTTTCAAAGTCCATGTTTTCCCATCATCAATAGATTTGAATACGCCTTTATTATAAACACTGGCGTAAAGAGTACGATTACCTGGTGGTGATTTCGAATCGAGTATAATGGAAGTTGTTGGTGAATCAAAACCCATTCCTTCATTGATGGGCTTCCAACTTTTCCCACCATTATCCGATACACAAATACCACCTCTTGCGTTTTTTTTCCACATTGTATCACGTGTCATTTTTCCACGCGGAATGTCGTGCATACTTGACCAAACGGACCAAACTTTACCTTTTATATCCGGATCGAATAATATCCAATAACAGGTGTTCAACCATTCTTTTGGAACGCCTTTCCCGGATCTTTCCCAGCTTTTACCTCCATTAAAGGAATGAAAATAACCAATGTCTGTATAACTAATAGCAAGGTGATTGCTATCAAAAGGATCGAAGTGAACTCCATAACAAGTGGTAACATCCATGCCATTACTGCTTACCGTACCATCGGTGTTTTGGATAGTATATATCTGATTCCAGGTTTTACCTCCATCCATTGTTTTCATAGTACGATACCAATCTGTTAATATAGCAATGTTGCCATCCGAAGGGTACACTCCAACATCTATCATTCGTATATATTCACCGCCAAAAGCTTTCTCTACCCATGCATCTTTTAAATTAGCAAATCCGACTCCATCACTAATACCATATTGCCCTGAACCTCCTCCACCTTTTAATACCCATTCCCATGTTTTACCCGAATTGGCGGTTTTTAGGGCTCCATACCAATACAATATTTTATCATCTTTTTTTTCCTGGTAACGATTGCAAACAAGATAGGCCTTAGCCGCATCAAACTCGGAACAGGAAATCATCGAATAACCTGGCTGTATGCCTGATTCACTATTTGTAATTACAGGATCAGCAATTTTTGCCCATCTTACGCCCTGATCTTCCGACTTCCAGACTTCAGTATGTCCAAATTCTCCATGGTTCATTTTTTTAGAATCATAATGAAGGGCATAAAAAATTGTTTTATCGCTGTTTTTTATTGTACCAGCCGTATATGAAAATGCAGGAGCCATCTCTTTAGGAATGTTTCTACGACTCAATGTTTTAGTGGATTTATTAAAAAAATAAATTGCGTTAGAAGTAAAAATGCAGACCTCATTTTTATCACTATTGCTATTCGTGTATAGGTGCCTGATATCCTGATCAAGAAGTTTTTTTTTATACGTTGTGCCTGAATCAGAAGAATAAAAAAAAGAAGTCCCCATACTAAAATAAAGAGAGCCGCGAAATGAAGGGTCAATACAAATAGCACTTATTTGCGGGTGTCGGTTATCATACGATGAACTGTCAAATGTTTTAATTTTGAAAGTAGCCTCATCGCCCAGGTATTGTGTTTGTTTAATATCGTTTTCTTTTGGGAATATTCTTCGCCACGTTTTGCCGCCATCTGTTGACCGGTTCAGGAAAGCAGAACCTATATAAATTGTATTTGAGTCTTTCGGATCATACGCATAAGAAGATGCTCCGTTTGCAAAATTGATCTGTGAATAAGAATTACCTCCGTCGCTGGTAAGATAAGATCCGGTCATATCACATTTCACCAGGAAATGATCTGGTGTGCTATACGAAAATATCGGAGTAAAAGTGGAACCACCACCGCCCGGGCCGAGCCTTTCCCAAACCGGGTTATACATTTTCTTTAAACTGATTGTTTCGTTGTGTTTCTTAAAAATAGCAAAAGAAAAAATTAAACAACCGAGACATGTTACACTTATAAGCAATTTAATTTTAAAGTTCATTGCTTTTATTA
>JAHEZA010000508.1 GCA_023251335.1 Chitinophagaceae bacterium
TTTTATAAGCAAGAGCGTATGGATTACCCCAAAGAATTTTAATAGCATTTATTTTCCGGTATTTACCCAAATCAATAATCACCCATTGCGGATGAAGTTCATTCGGGTCATGCGTATAATATTTATCTAAGTAAGGATTGCTTTTCCAATAAGTGGAAGTGTCATCATCGCAAATACGCGAATAACCATCATCGTTAGCCTGATCATGGGTGTTGCCTCTTCGTGGTAAACGATAACCGTTAGAAATTTCTATAGGATTTTTGCTTACACTATCAGATACCCAATATCCCTGTTGATTGACGCTGTCACTCCATTTGCCTTCAGGATTCCAGTGCCATACCTCGCCCGCCAATTCAGTTCTTAATCTATAACTTATTGGTTTAAGGCCAACCGTTTTCATCGCCGCAACATTTTCCGGAGTAAGCATCTTGCTTATATCTCCCTTAAAATGGCCGTCTATGGCGCCCCCTATATTTTCTGAAGGAATAAATGAATTTAGCGGATGATTGGGTGAGTAAAAAATATGAATACTGCCCTTGTTTATTTTTTGTGCGAAGACGGGATTAAAAAAACAAAAAATAAAGACGGGGAATACAACTTTTTTCATACAGAATTTTGATGCCAACGCTATTTTTATCCAAGGCCAACCTCCGTATGCCTTGCCGGAATTTCCACATCCAGAAATCCTTTACGTATCAGGCGATTTCTAAAATCCTGCTGCACATCATAATCGCCGTGGACCAAAAATAATTTCTTTACCAACTTTGGATCCTGGCAGGCAAGCCATTGAGTCATATCTTCATAATCGCCATGAGCGCTCATACTTTTTATTTCGCCGATATCAGCATGTACTTCGTGCGGCTGGCCAAATAAGCCGACTTCCTTTGGATGAAGTTTCAATCTTCCTCCTAATGAATTTGGCTCGCAATAGCCACTGAATAAAATTGAATTCCGACTATTTTCGATGTTATTGCTTATGTGATGTTTTACTCTTCCCGCATCAGCCATACCGCTTGCAGAAATAATCACCAACGGATCTACTCGGTAGTTAAGCGATTTGCTTTCTTCTACTGATTTTACAAATTTCAATCCTTTAAAATCAAAAGGGTTTTTGTCTGATAATAATATTTTTTGAACCCGGCTATTAAAATCCTGCGGATAGCTCTTTATAATCTGTGTGGCTTCAAAACTTAGTGGGCTATCTACATAATAAGGCAAATCCGGCAAGCGGTTTTCATTTTCCAATTGGTTAAGCGCATAAAGTAATTCCTGGGTACGACCCACGCTAAATGCCGGAATAATGAGCTTGCCTTTTTTTTGTAAACAGGTTTTTGTGATCCATTCCAGGAGCTTATCGGGAGTTCCCGTTATTTCGTCGTGCAGTTTGTTTCCATAAGTAGATTCCATGATAATGTAATCTGCCTGCGGAAAGTCCTGTGGAGATTTTAAAATAATGTCCCTATATCGTCCCAGATCGCCCGAAAAAGTAAGGTGAGTTTCTTTTCCGTTCTCGTTAATTTTTAAATGCACCGTGGTGCTTCCGATGATGTGACCCGCGTCAAGGTACATGAATTGAACATTTTCATCTATCGTAAACCATTTACCATAATCTACTGTTACAAAATGCTCCACTGCCCTTACCGCATCTTCCGTTATATACAATGGAGCGATGTAAGATTTCCCCTGGGCAGCACGCGTTTTGTTTACAAATTTCAAATCATTTTCCTGGATACCTGCGCTGTCTGCCATCAGTATGGCTGCGAGGTCTTTAGTAGCCGGGGTAGCATATACTTTTCCATTATATCCTTCTTTTATTAATTTAGGAATTAAACCACAATGATCAATATGGGCATGCGAAAGAATCATGTGATCTATCTCTGCAGGATTGAATCCAAAATCGCGATTCAGGTCATCCGTTTCTTTTCCCATTCCCTGGTAAAGGCCGCAGTCTAACAAATATTTTTTCCCATTTGTGAGGGTGAGCAGGTGTTTGGAACCTGTAACAGTGCGGGCTGCGCCATGAAAGGCAATTTTCATAAATAAAATTTAGAGGATGAAAAATGAAATTAAAGATAAGGGTAAAAATTATTTTTTACAGAATTGTTACGATGTAACTATAACGTAGTGAATACCCGAAAAAGATTTGACACAACGATTACAATACAGTAAAGCAACAAATACGAATGATTCTTATTTACCAATAAACTGATCAGGCAATTAACTTCGCCTTAAACGACCACGTAAATAAAAATTCGGCAATCGTTTCATCATCTTTATTTCTGCCTGTTGTTTTTACAGTAACTGTTTTTCCGTCTCCGCTGCTGATAGCGTCATTTACAGCGTTTGCGATTTTCAATCCATCTTCACAAGTAAAGAACGAAGTACTGGTTGCTTTTTTAAAATAATTAGCTTCCATTTTAGTGACCAACATAGAAACAGCCGGCTTTCTTTGATAAACATTACTCAGCGCTAAAACGCCCGTGCTCATTTCAGCGGCCATAGCGAGCGATGCAAAATAAGTGGAGCGGAAAGGATTTTGTGTAAGCCATTTATATGGAACAGAAGTAGTACATTTTTCTGTATTGATTTCCCTGATTCTTATCCCCGAAAAAAATGCTGCAGGCAATTTATACAAAAGATACATTCTGAATTTAAAAGAATGACTTGCTAATGCCAGGAATTTATTTTCGGGTTCCATTTTTTATTTTTTTATTTCCAAAATCTCAAACTGCCTGCTAACGCTTTCTCCATCTTCATCTACAATGGTAAGTACATGCCTGCCCGGCGAAGGGCTTACTGCTATTTGATGAAAGTTAACAGTTGTTCCGATATATTCATCATCGAGGTGCCAAAATATTTTACTACCTGGCTTGCGATGAGTTGCTGTAAAAACAGTTTTACCTCTTTGCCCATCAATTTC
>JAHEZA010000509.1 GCA_023251335.1 Chitinophagaceae bacterium
TTATCAGTTTTTTGAAAGTTACCAACTTTCTAAAACAAGAATTCCGGTTATTTCTTCACGACTGCGTCTATTCAGAAGGGCGTTATTTACTGTTTTGCAACTACAAAGAAGCCAATCCACTTTCCAAATCTTCCAAAAGGTCTTCCACATTTTCTATCCCTACAGAATAACGAATAAGGCTTTCAGGAATACCCAATAATTTCCTTTGTTCTTCTGTAAGCTCTACATGACTTGTTGTTCTCGGAGGTCCGGCCAGGGTGCCCACAGAACCTAAGCTTGCAGCGAGATGAACTAATTTTAATTTTGGAAGAAATTTCTTTACCAATTCATATCCGCCATCGAGTGCAAAACTTAACATGCCACCAAAACCACGCATTTGTTCTTTTGCAATAGAATGTCCGGGATGTGTTTCTAAACCCGGATAAAAAACATCACTCACTTTAGAATGGGCTTTTAAATATTGAGCGATTTTCAAGGCGGATGCATTTTGTCTTTCGATACGCAGTTCAAGCGTTTTCATTCCACGTGCAATCAGATACGCAGGATCTGCTTGTAAACTGGCGCCGTTAATTTCCCTGAACTGAAAAACTTTTTGAACCAAATCTTTCTTACCGGCAAGTACTCCGCCCATAGCATCCGAATGCCCGCAAAGATATTTGGTAGCGCTGTGAATTACGAGGTCAGCGCCCAATTTAATTGGGTTTTGATTGATGGGGCTTGCAAAAGTATTATCTACAACTACGATGGCGCCTGCTTTTTTTGCAGCGAAGGATAATCTTTGTATATCAATAATTTTCAAAGTAGGGTTAGTGGGCGTTTCTAAATAAACCAAATCGCAGCCTTTCGCAATTTCCATTTCAAGTTGCTCATGGTTGGTTGTATCGCAAAGTTCAACATCCACATTATATGTGGGTAAAAAATCAAGAAATATCTTACTGGTACCGCCATAAGTATCTTTAATTGAAACCACTTTTTTGCCCGGAGTAAGAAAAGTAAATAGTGTATTGCTGATAGCTCCCATGCCCGTAGCAAATGAAGTGGCGGCCTCTGCGCCTTCGAGGATGCGTATCTTTTCTTCCAACACATGTACCGTTGGATTGGTATTACGGCTGTAAATATATCCATCCTTTTTTCCGAGCGAAACATCATGCCATTCGTCTAAATCCTTATAAGAAAAAGTTACACTTTTTACAATTGGTGATGTTATTGCGCCTTCTGTGAAACTTTCATCTTCGCCCGCCCACACTGACTCAGTCCCTTTTTTGTAATTTGAATTGCCCATATTTTATTTCTTATTTAGAATTTGTACTTAATCGTTTGTGGTTCACTTTTTGGCGATCTTTAGCCGGATATTTTTTTCGGCTATTGGTGGCCGGTAGTCGGTCGGCGTGATGGCCTGTCTTCTACTTGCTGTTCATAACATTATCATATATAATCCGCGAAACATTGGCCAGTGTTTCATTTACCGATTTTTCGTCTTCTACACCGGACGACAACAAAACCAAAACATATTTTCTGCCATCGGGTAAAAAAACAATCCCCGAGTCATGCGATACTTTATCAATGGACCCCGTCTTATTAGCAACTTTCACATCAGCCGGAAGTTTTGCCGGAATCTTTTCTCTGAATTGTTGATGCATTAATATTTGTATCATGGAATCGCAAGCCTGTTTATTCACAACAGTCCCTTTGGCAATGTGATCAAAAATAATCATCAGGTCATAAGCCGTGACGGTATTATTCATTCCCAGGTCAAACGCTTTATTATCTTCTACCCCGCGCAATGCCTGTATATCTTTCGCACCAATGGAACGCATAGTTTGGTTTGCATTTTTGGCGTTAATCAGATCTACTATAAGGTTGGTAGAGAAATTACTGCTTTGGGTAATCATCCTGAACAGTAAGTTATAGATCGTTTCCTTTTGCCCAATTCTTTTATACAAATCTGTTTCACTATCATCGGTTGAATCCAAATGATAAATGCTTCCATCCACAATGCTTTTAAAATCATTATGAATAAAAATAGAATCAGAAAGGGAAAATTTGTGCTTTGCTGCCTGTTCGAATGTTTCTATCAAAAACGCAGTCTTGATGGTACTTGCCGCATGAAAGCTTTGATGAGCGTTCATTAAAAATTGTTCCCCTGTTGCCAGGTTTTCAAAAGCAACCGCGAAAGTTCCGGCCGGTTGTTTAGCGAATTCAGCACTGATCTCTTTGTGCATTTGCGCCGTGTCTATCGGGTGATTGAAATGACTGTGCATTCCGGCGATTGAAAAGAGCGCTGTAAAAAGTTGAATCATTATTTCGATTTTATTAGTGGTGATACATTATTTTTTAACTGGTTTAAACCGCAAGCTGTCGAAATCCAAATCCGAATCCGGATCTATTATTTTCATTTTAACTTCATCAACACTTCCATCCGGGTTGAGCGAAAAAGTAAGATAGGAATCTGCTCTGAAATCTTTATTCCGAAAATGAGCTATAAAGGTATCGTATTGAAAATGTTTTAAATCGGCTACTAACTGTGGACTTTGTTCAAAACGCAACACCATACTGTTATTGTCTTTTGTGATACTAATATCTCCTATTAATTTGTCGTTATAAATACCTGCATACTTTTCCAAGGGTAATGATGGCTTCGTATTGACATCAGGAACAATGATATTCTTTTTCTGCTCCCTCTTGGTTCGTGCAACACTTGAATCCTCACGGTTTTTATATCCTGAAATCCAGTCGAAGGAAGGGAACTTCATATAATAATCAAGAAGGTGATAAATAACCGAATAATAAGCGCCAGTATATTCCTGGTTGGTAAACACCGCAATCCCGAGATTAAGATCAGGAACCATGGCAATTTGCGACACAAAACCATCTAACGCGCCACCATGGCCTACCATCTTATATTGTTTATAATTATAAA
>JAHEZA010000510.1 GCA_023251335.1 Chitinophagaceae bacterium
TATTTATATCTGCCGCCTGTGCCCAGGATGTAACGGGACATTGGACAGGAAAAGTGGCGGATCAGTATGACGTAGTTTATGATTTCAAAGTTGATGGTAATACGCTCACAGGAAAAGATACGCATCCGGATGGCTCTGCCTCAGATATCAGCAATGGTAAAATAAATGGAGATACTCTTTCGTTTGATGTGCCCATTCAGGGTGACCTAACGCATGTTACCGGCAAAGTGAACGGCAATACCATTACATTAAGTTTGTCCGTCCAGGGGTATGATGTAAAATTTGATTTAAAGAAAGAAGGAGAGGGAAAATAAACTGTAGGGGAAAATATTTTTATCTCTGTGGGATGCTTATCTTTTAAATTAAATCTCAATTTCCGGGAGATAAGAAGCATTTACTTTTTAAAATAAATTGAATAAAGCGCTTAAATCGTGAGCGCTTAAGATCCCAATTGAATTCAGTCATTGTTTTAGTTCTTTTCTTTTTTGCTTAAACAAAAAAGAAACAAAAAATTCAAGGACAACCCGATCGCTCCGCGCGTTTGTCCGGCCATCCCACTGTCCGGCCGCAATGTCTCTAACGAATCTTTAGACTTCTAATCATTTCAGATTTTAAAACCGACTTAGTTCATTGCAACTGAAACCCTAAACAATTAGAAGTTTTTCAGATCACGACTTAAGCGCTTAATTCTGAAAATAAATACCCCAGATAAAAAGGCTGCCCCGTACTCTTTCGGGGCAGCCTTCTTTCTTAGTTTAAGTTAGTAGTTAATAACCTGGATTCTGCACTAGATATGGGTTTTGTGCCATAACCGGCTGAGGAATAGGATCCAAATACATTTTCATGGTAAACACGTGATTGTGATTCAGGGGTACTACCTCATACTTCCAAACACCACTGTTATTAGCAGGAACTGTATTGGTAATCTTCATTGCATGCCTATCCACGTTCATTACCTGGTCGGCCACTTTCCACCTGATCATATCATAAAAGCGCTTGCCTTCAAAGCATAATTCTACGCTTCTTTCCTGGTGAATCGCATCTCGCATAGCTGACTGGCTCAAGCCACTTACAAGTGGAGGAAGGTCGGAACGTTCCCTGATTTTATTGATCGCATCATATACCGATGCATCCGGGCCAACGGCCTCGTTCTGAGCTTCCGCATAGCCCAATAAAACTTCAGTATAACGGAAATAGATGTAGTTGGCACCGCTGACATTGCCACCGGGACGTACAAGCGGGTTGAGTTTCTTCTTAAAATAATAAGCCGTATTTCCTACGTCATCACTGGCAAAATCAATCTGGTTTTTAGAAGGATGGACAAGATCAATGCGAGTATAAATAGTATCCTGGGCAGTCATCCAATCCATTTTATAAGGAGCACCATCATAAACAATCCATTTATAAAATCTGCGTTCACGATTTACATAAGGATGTTGTGGATCGTAACCGGAAGTTGGGTCAGTGATGGCCTTACCATTTGCCATAAAGAACTTATCAACAAGCTCCTGCGTAGGACAATAATTGCCCCATGTGTAGTAAGCGCCGAGGATCCATACAGGGCCGCCATATTGCTCAAAAGAGGAGCCGAATGTATTAGCAACATATTGCCTGTCAAAGATCACTTCCGAGTTGTATTCATTTGCCTGAAACCAAAGAGTGGAGTCGTCCGGGAATAGTTCATACGGAGCGCCGTTGCCATAGTTATCTATGAATTGTTTAAAAGTAGCAGCGGCAGTGGCCCAACGTGAATTATCTACATCACCAAAACCTGCCACTTTATTAGGATCGGCACCTCCTGGTGCAGTTGCCGAATTATAGGTAGGGCTGGCAGCATTAAGCTGAAGCCATCCCTTTAACATTAAGGCAGCACCAAGGGTTGCCCTGCCGGCATTGGCATCTCCCGAATTGTATTTTACAGGAAGATAACCGTCATTAACTATCGTATCTAACGATGTTGTCAGGAAACTAAGTGTTTCAGCATAAGTACTTCTTGCTACAAACAAAGTTGCAGTGTCCTCACGGCTTTGCGGCACAGTAATAATGGGTACACCACCTAAGTGAAGGAAAAGATTGGTGTAATAAAAAGCTCTTAAGAAGCGAACTTCGTCCATCCGTTTATTGAACCAGTCTGCAGAAAAATTTTCCTTATTTAAAACAGCCTTTTGAAGAAAGAGATTACATTTTCTGATGGTACCATAGGCATCCGTCCAGTTAAAACGGTTTATATCTGCCGGGCCTGTATCGCTGCCCCAAATGCCATAATTATTAGATGCGGGATTAAGAATTCCCCCCTTGAAGTTGTTGGAACCGTAATAAAACCCGGCGTCATTATCGTCGGTGAAATTATCAAGGTTTTCAGGTGCATTATATAAGTCCGGAAGGTTGTTGTAAAGATCATTTATATAGATATCAGCATTGCCCTCTGAAGCCCATTGCGTGTCATCCGTTAACTGTGTTTTGTTTACATTATCCAGAAAATCTTTTTTACAGGAGTATAAACTAATGGCAAGCATTAGTACACTACTGTAAAAAAGAAGAGATTTTTTATATGATTTCATATTTATTAATTTTAATTGTTAAAATGAAGCCTCTAAACCAAAAATAAATGTTCTCATAAGCGGGTATCCCGTTTCACCATTCGTTTGCGGATCAGTGAATTTAAGATTGCTTGTTGTAAACACATTTTGGCCGGTTGCATATATTCTCAGTCTTGACATTGCCAATTTTTTGCTTGCACTTACGGGCAATGTATATCCAATGGATGCCGTCCTTAACCTGAGATAACTAGTGTGTACGATCCAGAAATCACTTGACTGTGTATTGTTACTGCTGGGATTCTGGTTAGCCCTTGGATATTTGGAGCCCTGGTTGCCTGATGTCCACCTGTTATTATAATACTCGTAAGTAGAA
>JAHEZA010000511.1 GCA_023251335.1 Chitinophagaceae bacterium
ATTGTCCTCACCAATATAGGCAAGATCAAAACGCTCAGGCAAATTGTAATCTACCTGGATGGTTCCTAACTGCCATTTTCTTCCAATTGCATCGCGTACCATAAAATCAAGTTTCGGGCCATAAAAAGCGGCTTCTCCATATTCAATAACAACATTTTTTAAACCTTTTTCTTCCACTGCTTCCAAGATGTCTTTTTCGGCGCGTTCCCAGTTTTCATCGCTGCCGATATACTTTGAGTGATCGTTCTGATCCCTTAATGAAATTTGCGCTGTATAATCACTAAATCCAAGCGAACTAAAAGTGTATAAAACAAGATCAATCACTTTTATAAATTCGTCCTTTACCTGCGATGGCATGCAAAATAAATGGGCGTCATCCTGGGTAAATCCACGCACCCTGGTTAGCCCGTGTAATTCACCGGACTGTTCGTAACGATAAACGGTTCCGAACTCTGCATATCTTATTGGGAGATCCTTATAACTTATCGGCGATGACTTATATATTTCACAGTGATGCGGACAATTCATTGGTTTCAACAGAAACTCTTCTCCCTCTACAGGTGTCTTTATGGGTTGAAAACTATCTGCACCATATTTTTCATAGTGGCCACTTGTAACATATAAATTTTTAGAACCAATATGTGGTGTGATCACCGGCACGTAACCTGTTTCTAATTGTGCTTTCTGCATAAAGTCCTGAAGCCTTTGACGAAGCATGGCGCCTTTTGGCAACCATAGCGGCAAACCCGCTCCTACCTTTTCTGAAAAAGTAAATAACTCTAATTCTTTTCCAATTTTCCTATGATCTCTTTTTTTAGCCTCTTCTAAAAAAACAAGGTATTCATCTAATTCTTTTTGATTGGGAAAGGTGACACCATAAATGCGCGTAAGCATTTTATTTTTTTCATCACCTTTATAATAAGCTCCCGCAATTGATGTGAGTTTAATCGCCTTGATTGCCCCCGTAGCAGGAATGTGTGGGCCACGGCACAGATCAGTAAACTGGCCTTGTGTATAAAAAGTAATAGTCCCATCTTCCAAACCGGAAAGCAAATCCAACTTGTATTCGTCTCCTTTTTCTTCAAAATATTTTATCGCATCGACTTTCGAAATCTCCTTCCGGATGTAAGAATTATTCTGTTTAGAAAGCTCTTTCATTTTGGTTTCCAATTTCACAAGATCGCTTTCTGTGATCACGTTATCACCTAAATCCATATCATAATAGAATCCGTTTTCTACCGGGGGTCCTACCCAAAATTTTACTCCGGGAAACGCATGTTCTACTGCCTCGGCCATCAGATGCGCCGACGAATGCCAAAAAGTTGACTTACCTTTTTCGTCATCCCATGTTAAAAATTTTATGGTGGCATCGTTATGTATCGGGCGCGAAAGATCCCACACCTCGCCATTTACATCGGCCACTAAAATTTTTCTTGCAAGCCCTTCACTGATAGATTTTGCAATCTCCATTGCTGAAACCCCTTGCTCATACTGCCTTACAGCGCCATCCGGAAAAGTAATATTAATCATCCTCTATTTTAAAGTTTTGTTTTTATTAAATTTTGAGCAGCAAATTTAACGAAGTATTAGACAAAGATGCTATTCCTTTGAGCAGATAAATTTTTAATAACAATTAATTTTGGTTGATGACATAATCAGGCGTAATGAAGAATATTTTTACCTTACTTTTTTTATACTTTATTAGTTCAGGTTTGATAGCACAACAATCATCCTCTCACGGCTATCTTACTGATAAAAACGTTAGCAGCCACAACAAAAAAATTAATTTCAACGGCCAATGGAAAGGTGGTTTTAACGAAACGAATGGCATCCCCGGTTATGGAGGCCAGTCAACGAGGTACGTTTTGGAACTGACAACAGACGGCAATAAAGTGTCAGGTTATTCCTATACCTATTTTGAGGAATTCGATAAAAAATATTATACCATTTGCAGGCTTACCGGCTCGTTAGATCCTTCTGCGAATACTATTGTTGTTACAGAAATTGAAAGAGTTAAATATAATACCCCTCTGAATTTCGGAAACTGTTTTCAAACTCATCGCCTTCATTATGAAAAGGGGGAAGACGACTCCGAAATATTAACCGGGACATGGATTCCTGCACCCGATCAACCTCCAACGTGTGGCAGAGGCGGCACAACAACGCTTTCAAGAAGAATCGTCGATGATATGCCCACTGGTTTTATGCCGCACAAAAAATCAACACCGGTTGTCCCCAAAGAAAATAAACCTAAGCAGCCAAACCAGGTAGCAGCAGCGCCCAAAAAACATGAGACTACGAAAAAATCAGAGCCAAAGCCGGAGAAGGCAAGTCCGGAATTAGGGGAGATTGCCAAGGCAGCTCCCATCCAACAGGCTAAGCCATTGAATGATAGCCAGGAATCACAAACATTAAATAATGCGGTTGCCCCGACTTATAAAGGTTACGAATCGCGCAGAAAAGATATTGTAAAAACGATACAAATCGGGCAACCAACTTTTCATCTCGACTTTTATGATAATGGAGAAATAGATGGCGACTCGATCACTGTATTTTATAACGGCAAAAGAGTGTTATCGAATAAAAGATTATCAGACAAACCTGTTTCTCTCGATCTCAAACTTGATAAAAATGCAAAAGAGAATATTGTCACAATGTATGCAGATAATCTCGGGATAATTCCTCCAAATACAGCGCTGATGATTGTCACAGACGGAAACAAGAGATATGAAGTAAGAATGGAATCGGACTATGGAAAAAGTGGTAGTGTTATTTTCGAATCGGAAAAATGATTTTTTTTTACTCGTCGGCTTTAATACAGATACCTACTTTATTTTTAAATAGATTTATCTTTTAGAGTGCTGTAATTATTGATTCCAACAATGATTAGGCATATGATTTAAAAACTTACC
>JAHEZA010000512.1 GCA_023251335.1 Chitinophagaceae bacterium
TGAAATATATTTTTCTATAGGTGAACCAAACCTTCTTCATTTTGGCCCGTAAAAATTTTTTTTAAAAAATGATAGATGAATGGAAAATGGCGGGTTGCGAAAACCGGCGATTGATAAAAATGAAATAAATATTCTGAGTAACTTTCTTCTTTTTAATCCGGAATGGACCAATGGTTTGATTCCGCCCAACGCAGCGGTCGTTTTGTGCAACAGTAATGCTTAAACGGAAAAGCCACAAAGAAATGAAACGGAAGAACTAAATCATAACCAGGGACGTGGCCCCACGGTAGTAAAAGAACATATTTTTGAGATTCTTATTTTGGACGCTGGAAATTTTTTTACTCCATTACCTGTTCTACATGAGCCAGCCTTCCATCTTTGGTCATTCCTTCGATGACCACGCGGAATGCTTGTGTAATATCGTTATTGAAGAATTTAAGGGTGACTTTATTTTTGCCGGGCAAGGTGGTTACCGATGGATTCCAGTAAAGCGTAGAGCGTAAATCTTTTTTATCATTGTCTTCGCTTATGCTTTCATAATTGGGCGAGTAAAACTGGCGGATTTCGGTATATCCGCTTACCGAATTATTAGACAAGCCTTTGCCGGTTTCCTGCTTTTGGTCATTGCCTCGTTTGGTATATATCGCGATGGCGCCTCCGGCTCCGCCACCCGTGCCGCCCATAAACGGTGGACGAAATACCTTAATGTATGCCACATCCGTAACCGGAACGGATGCTACCATATCGGTTTGTGTAAGCATTTCATCTACATAAATTTGCGGAGTACCTCCACGCCATGAAAGCGTGGCATTACTGCCGACACCAGAGATCTGTAAACCCGCTACTTTCCCCTGGAGGTATTGAAAGATATCCGTTGCTGACATGGCAAAGGGATCATCTACAAGATCGAACTGGTAATCGTCGCCTCCCGAGAATAACCCCGAAGTATATCTTTTATCCATTTCTCCCAACCTCGTTTTAGGATTGGCCTTAATATTTACAGTGGCCAATACTTTTCCCTGTAAGTATTTTAATTCACGGGCGGCAGCATCACTCAACCTGATGTGATAATCATTGCCGGTTGTATCAAAAAAATTATTGTAATAAATGCCCGACGCTTTCATGTTTTGCGTAAAAGGCGGAAGCCGGTTAGGCATAAACTGCACAGAGATATCACTGGTTCCCTGGGTTTTTGCGAGTTGATAATAAACGCGGGCGGTATCAAAAATGACGAGGGATGAATCATCAAAACTTCCATCCGCGCCTATTGGCGTTGTATATAACTGTGTTGCCTGGTTTTTTTCCGTTACCATCAGGATGATAGATCCTGCTTCGCGTAACCGCGAAGGTGTAGCGCCATAAACCTTTCCGGATAAGGACAGATAAGCCGTGTCTTTTTGGTATTTGATTACCGGGTAATCTCCCTTTACTATTTTCTCCCAATTAAACCTGCGCCAGCCATGGGTAAGCATTACAAGGTCTAACTGCTGCATCATGGAATCACTGTTGTTTGAAAAATAATACGTGGGGTTGTTCACTTTCCCTTTTAGTTCACCAGTTAGCATCAGGTGCGAAATGATGTTTTCTGAAGTATCATGGTCAATGCCAAGATCCGTTACGGAAACCGACATGCTTGCCGAAAGGCTATCGGGTACTTCGATTTCTATTTCATTTCTGGCTCTTTTGTTCAAACCCCAATGCTGTACCGTCATCGCGGGCTCAAAACGGTATTCGTCATTATTTACATACGTGATGCGCTCTGCAAGCGGCTTCCATTGATCGTCAAAAACCGTGATGACAATAATGCCGCTTGGTAAATTTTCTGTAGGAATAGTACCTTCTGCAACGCCGTCTTTGAATTCTTTTGTAATATTAAAGATGGGTTGTTGGTACATGGTTCCAATAATGTGAACACTACTTAGCGGAGTTGACGGCGATTTTTTAATGAAAAAATTACGCCTGCTACCTGCGACATTTACCTGCAGCGAAACGCCTGATTCTTTTATGGCGGGCAATTGTGTTGAATGCGCCTTTCCATTTTCATCAGTCCATTTTGCGGTAAATGTTTGCCCTTCCTTAGGTGATATAAAAAAATATCCCATTCCATCATGAATGGCGGTGAGCCTGGTTATTTCCTGTTCTTTATTATCTTTTATCACTCCTTTAATATCTATGGGCCTCCCATACTGGTCGTTTGCTTTGAAGGCAATCTTATTTGTAATGCCTTCCACTGCATCGCCCCCTTCAGGAAAGAAGTTTAATTCTGGAATAATGGCAGTTTTGGCGTGTGTGGATTTGCTGGAATCGGATAAAACCTTAATGTCTTTATTATACAAAAAAGTACTGTCAAAATTGAGCATCCATTTCGTATAAGCTTTTACATGAATGTAGCGGCCTGTGTAGTTTTCGGGGATCTGAAACTGACCAAACGCAGTAGCATCAACTACGGGGCCTAAACCATGCAACAGCAGATTCCCATTATCATCGGTCCAGTCAACATAGATCGTTTTGCTGTCATCGGCAGGATAAATGGCCTTCATCAAATAGGCTTTAAACCAAATGGTTTCGCCTGGCCCATAAGAAGATTTATCATAATGGAGATAAATCCGTTCCTGGCCATAATTATTGGCATAATTAATCAACGTGGAATTAATGTTTTGGGCGGCGACGAATGAAATGGAAAATAAAAAAACCAGGAATCCGGAAATCAATTGCTTCATTATATAAAACAGTTTATCTATTAAGGGATGTAAATTAATATAAGAAAAGATTTACACCAAGGACGAAGATAGAATTAACAATAGTAACATATTATTTTATAACATGCGGTGATTTGAAATGCATTCTTTTTTTAGAATAAGAATATAAAAAAGGATATTTGAAAAGTTTTTAGTTTTATTTCCTGATTA
>JAHEZA010000513.1 GCA_023251335.1 Chitinophagaceae bacterium
TAGTTTTTCTTTTTAATAAATCGAGGCAAAAAATGTTTTTTGGTTTTTAGTTCCTGATTGAATGTAGTAATCTTATTTGCGGTAAACGAAGAAACCAGCAGTATTCCGGATTTATCAAAAAAAAAGAAGAAAGTCTGGTACTCTCTTCCTTCTTTACAGAAAAATTTATAAAACAGTAAAGCAACAATTAATCAAAAAATCTATTTTATGTTAATAATCATTGTTGTCAGACTAAAAATGAACAATTCTTATGAAATGATTGCTGACATTAGCTTTCACGGCCCCTCTCCATTGGAGAGGGGGTTGGGGGTGAGGTCAATACCAGCGTGATTTTCATCGAGTTACTCGAACAACAGTGATTAATAATCATTCTATCGGATCCAAAGCGCCTTCCGGAGAGGTAGACTCTGTTTCTTCGTCCATCGGTTTTTCAAAATCAATGCCCTGTCTTTTTAAAACTCCTTTTACAAAAAATGCAAAGAAAGTAATGTAGGCATAGCATATAAGCGGTATCCAATAAGACTCGTGTATTCCGGATCCTGGTACCGTGCTTCTTGATTCCAGGAAATCAGCCAGCTTGCCCTGGATAGGAGGAATAACGCCGCCGCCCAAAATCATCATGATTAAAAATGCAGAGCCTTGTGTGGTATATTTTCCCAAACCTGCAACGGATAACGTGAAGATGGCCGGCCACATAATAGAACAAAATAAACCGCCACTGATGAATGCATAAATGGCCACTTTGCCTGTTGTGGCTAAGCCTATTGCCATTGCAATTACGCCCAGTAATCCAAAGATAAGGAGCATACGTGCAGGCTTATCTTTACTTACATAAAAAGCGCCTACCTGTATCAACACACAAATAATATAATAGTAAAGAATGTTTACGTCATACCCTGAAAGTGAATTCACAATTAAAACAATGGCAAAAGCAACCATTGGTACCACAAACGTGAGTAATTTTTTTGTGGATTCTGAAAATTCAAACACGGAGATAGAGCCAACCCAGCGTCCAATCATCAGGCTTCCCCAATACATCGAAATATAAAGAGCGGCCTGTGAAGAAGGGATACTTCCAAATTCGGGCTTGCTCAACAGATCACTCAAATTACTCACAATAGTAACTTCTGTTCCAACATAAAGAAATAAGGCAAGCATGCCTAAAATGAGTTGTGGATATTGCATTGCGCCCCAGCCTGAAGGTTTTTTTTGCGCGCTGATAAAAGATACCAGTAAAGTAAGCACCACTACCGCTAGTGCACCGAACAACCATTTAACCCGGTAGGTTTCCATTGCTATTTTATCTGCATCAGAAGCATTGGTAAGATCAACTTTATAGCTGCTGAAAACAGGCACAAACATGATGATCAAAAGTCCTGTCATGATCAGCAAAGAATACAAAGCCTTGTTGGCTTTTTCTGTTTTTTCTGTTGAAATACCATGCGGTACTTTTTTAGAAAATTGAAATAAAATTGCAGCGGCAATAAAAAGTACGCCAACACAACTGTATAAAATAATTACTTTACTAAGGCTTAAACCTGCAATCTGTTCATCGGTAATGGCGGCAGTGGTTCCGAATAATGCAAAGGCAACAACCAATGGGCCAATCATCGTTCCAAAAGAATTAACGCCACCTCCAAGATTTACACGACCGTTTCCGGTAGATGGATCTCCCAACTCAATAGCAAAAGGTTGCGCTGCGGTTTGTTGCAATGAAAAACCGAGTGCCACAATAAATAAACCCGCAAGCATGCCTACGAAAGTATTTGCATTAACAGCAATGATCATAGCGGCTGCACCCAGTGCAGAGAATAATAATCCATACACGATACTTTTTTTATAGCCCCACTTTGCAACGAGGTCCTTACCTCCAAACGAGCCATATGCAAAGAGCGCCAACGCTCCGATATAATAAGCGAGGTAAAAGGCGAAATCTATTAGCTGGCTTTGAAACTGATCGAGATGAAAATAATGTTTGCAAAAAGGAATAAAGACACTGTTGCCTGCGGCAATAAAACCCCAGAAAAAAAACACAACCACCAGTGTGCTGAGTGCGCCATAGTTGGTTGGCTGTAGCTTTCCGGTTGTTACTCTTTTTTGTGGTGAAGATAAATTCATTGAAGGAGTGGCCATTGAATGTTGATTTTAAAGTGTAAATTAAAGATGAAAATAAAAGATTTTTTTCAAGGCGTGGGTTTTTTATTATTTATTTTTTAATAAGGAAAAACAACTTAATTTGAAGCGCAAAAGAAATGGTATGGAAATTATACACGTAAGCGCGGAATGTTACCCTGTTGCAAAAGCGGGCGGGCTGGGCGATGTAGTGGGCGCGTTGCCCAAGTATCAGAACAAACTGGGACATATAGCTAAAGTGGTAATGCCTATGTACCGAACCAAATTTTTATACAATCATGAATTTGAAGTGGTGCACAAAGGCGCCTTTGGAATGGCGCATTATTATTTTGAATACACTATTATAAGAGAAGCAACCAATGTGTTGGGTTTCGATCTTTATTTGGTAGATATTAACGGGTTGCTTGACCGCCAAAAAGTTTATGGATATGATGATGACATCGAAAGATTCGTCGCTTTTCAGATTGCCGTTGTAGATTGGATCAGCAAATGGAAACATCATCCCGATATTGTACATGTTCACGATCACCAGGCTGCGTTGATTCCTTTTATGATGCAATATTGCTATGCTTACCGTCATTTGGCCTGGCTCAAAACAATTCTTACCATTCACAATGCACAATACCAGGGCTGGATGGATTGGAATAAATCAAATTATATTCCTCATTACGATAACTGGAAAAGTGGAATGCTTGAATGGGAAAAAACAATCAACTCTCTCGCTTCCGGAATAAAATGCGCTGCGAAAGTAAATACAGTAAGCCCCGGGTAT
>JAHEZA010000514.1 GCA_023251335.1 Chitinophagaceae bacterium
TTTTTGATTTTAAAGGATAAAAGTAAGAAAGCAAACCCTAAGAGTTTGAAAATTTTTGATAGATGGTTGAAAAGCGATGTATAGCAGACAAACAAATAATAATGATTTTTGTTTTCTGAAATTTTTATGCTGTTGATGAGGGGCATCAGCGATAGCATGTATTTCACGCCTAAGGAGGGCAGGAGTAAGATTATTATAATCCCATATATTGTAGAACCACGCCGCCAATAGCAAGGCCCAAAGCAAGAAGAAAGGCATAAGTCCAGTTCTTTACACGAAATCCCTTGAAAAGGTTTCCGGCAATTTTGATCATGATACTGGTAACGGATAATTTTATAATGAAGGTAAGTAAACCCAGTGTAATGATATCTAATGGAAGCCGGATCAGTAAGCCTATCGTGGCATCAAGGATACCAATCACCAGGGAAACAAATATAGCCGTTCCATAGTTTTTTATTCGTATTCCGGGCAATATAATCGCAAGGATGAAAAGTAACGCGGCACTCAGCAGCAAGTCAATTATAAAATTCATAAAGAATATGTTGGCCTTTCTAAAATAAAAATACTCCTAATTATTTTGATAAAAAAAATTATAAATGCCACCACATTTTATAAAGTAACTGCATTGTCCATTACACCATTATTTTTTCTTAGATGAAGATTTTTTCGGCACCTTGGCGCCTTCTTCCCTTGCTTCTGATAAACCAATGGCAATCGCCTGTTTGGGATTGGTAACTTTTTTTCCGCTACCGCTTTTTAATTTCCCCTCATGCATTTCGTGCATGGATTTTTCTACTTTTTCCTGAGCTTTTTTTGAATACTTGGCCATAATATTTTTTTTAAATTAGCAATACCAGAATCACCCTAATTATTATGCCATATTTTGATAAGCAGCTTTATACACATCTATTTCCCTTATTTCCTGTTCATATTTTTTCGGTAACAGCAATTTTTTTATGAGTCCGTCAAGATGCATCCATTTACTTAATTTATAAAAGGGAAGAATAGGTGTTAGGAAAGAGAATCTGCTGAAACCCAGCAATGACCTCACCTTGTCAGGGATAATTAATTTTTGGCCTTCTACTAAAATGAAATACCGGGCACGGCCAAGGTGCTTTTTATATTGCAGAAAAAGGTCTGACGTGTATTCACCTTTTTCGAGGTCATTTTCCATATCGCTTTTTCTTTTTGGTCTCCAGGAAACATAATTCGTCGGAAGTTCTTTTAGTTTCATCCTCGTCCCAAACCTGTAGAAGACATCATAAACTTCCTGTTTTTCTTCCGGCGATAATTTTCTTTCCAGCACTTCAAAAGAAGCGATGGAATAATGTATCAGCATGAAAAGCACATCGCGGTAAGCCCAGTCTGGGATGGTGTCGCCGCGGTTGTTTTCAACAGTTTTGTGGATGGCATAAATGGAATCAATCTCCTTGAGCGCTCGATCATTCCCGGAAAAAATGATTCTTCTTGCATAGCTTACTGTTGAGAACAAACGGCCCAACGGGTCTGTGGGTAGCCTGCCCGTAAAGTAAAGCCAGTCCACCGCTTTGTTCAAAGCAAACTCGGCTGCAGCTCCGGCAAATATAAAAAGTACGGTGTCGCTTTTGCCCCAAATTTGACGAACGATAGAGTTTTTTTGAACAAAAAAATCCATTGAAAAATAATTAAAAAAGTCTTTTAAAAATGTTGATGATGATCGTAATTAACAGGCTGAAAACAATCATTGTTGCCAGCGGAAAATAGAAGCGGAAATTTTCCCTTTCAATTCTAATATCGCCTGGGAGTTTACCAATCCATTTAAAATAATCATGAAAAAAATAGATGACGATCCCCACTGCTACGATCAATACACCGCCGGTGATTATAATTTTTCCTGTTTGCTGATCCATAGATCTACCGGCCTTTTATTTTTTCCACGTAGCCTGAAAATGAAATCGGATCTCTATGGGTGCTCGTTACAGTCAGGTTTGCAGATCCATTTGAAAAAATATTGAAAAACAATTGCTGTACATCGTTGTTGTCTTCGGGTTTGACGGTTATATCCCATTGATCTTCTTTTTTGCTAACTACATCATAAGAAAATTTAGAAGAAGTGAATTCAATTCCGCCGCCCGTCATATTCATGGGAGCCTGCGTAGCACGTCCGGCATAAGGAAGATAGCAGTTAATACTGTCTTTCATTAGCGTCACGGCATAATGTGAAGTCAGGTTTTTTGTTCCTCCGCGCATTGGGGACATTCTATCGGCAACAAAAACAAATTGAGAAGAATCGACCATGTTCTTTATATTATCTGCGGTGGGTTTGCTTGCTTTCTGTGCGGAGGTACAGCTGAAAAATAAGCATAACACAACTGAAACGGCTCCCCATTTTTTAAAGTTTATCATTTTCATAATTTTTCTTTTTGAAACTGAACACAAATATTACACCTTTCTTTTTAAATAATAATGTAAAATTATATCCCACGATAATCATCAATCGTAAGTGGTCAATTATGAAAAGCGAGTTGTTATAAATACCGGAAGTGAAAAAGGATTCGGTATCATATTTGAACATTCGTCTTTGGAAAGAACGGCTATTTATCCAGTAGGGTAAGTTCGTGGTTGTCTTACAAAAGGAAAAGAAAAGAATCATTTGAAGAAAGGTAAAAACGCCGCTTTCCCGTTACAGAAATCATGGAAATTTTTCCACAAAAATTCAAAAAAATTTAGGCCATGAAAATATTAACAATCGCTATTATCGTACTGGTATCGCTTACTATAAATAAAATTGGGTTTGATTCCGGTACTTCAGAAAAGACTGCCGTCAGGATGGATGCTCCGCTTGTTGGAACCCAATGGACTTTGGTAGGATTATCGAATACAAAAATTCCTGCAAATGCAATGTCCAATGGCATTTTTTTTA
>JAHEZA010000065.1:0-7569 GCA_023251335.1 Chitinophagaceae bacterium
ATAGACCTTAGAGGCAATGGTGGCGGATCATTGCAGGACGTTGTAGATATGGTAGGGTTGTTTATAAAAGATGGGCCGGTAGTGCAGGTAAAAGGCCGGGACGGAGCTCCCTCTATTTTGGAGGACAAAGATAAGTCTGTTTTATATTCGGGGCCTCTGGCCGTCATGGTGGATGAGCTCAGCGCTTCTGCTTCAGAAATATTTGCTGCCGCTATCCAGGATTATCATAGGGGTATTATTATCGGAAGTTCTTCCACTTACGGTAAGGGGACTGTTCAAAGAAATGTGTCTTTAGACCCGCAATCAGAAAATGCTTTTTTCAGCCGTCCAAGTGAAGGACTTGGGGATGTAAAACTCACTTTTAGAAAATTTTACAGGATTGATGGAGGCGCTACTCAATTGAGAGGTGTTGTTCCTGATATTATCATTCCTGATAGATTGGAAAATGCAAAACTACGTGAGAAGGATAACCCCGATGCTTTAAAATGGGATGAAATACCGAAAGCCAATTATACGGTGTGGAACCCGGGGTATAGCTACGGTCCGGTGATTTCGAGTGTAAATGCAAGTCTTAAAGATAATAAGGATTTCGAAGGCATTAAGAATGAAGTGGCCTTGCTGGATAAATACAGAAATGAGGAAACTCCATTAAATATTGAGAAGTTTAAAGAGATGCAGAAAAATGTAACTGAAGCCGCGAAAAAATTAGATACTTATACGCTTCCACCTAAAACTCTTCAAACACGTACGCTGCCGATGGATTCAATAGCCATTGCTTCGGATACTATGAAAGTAGCCAGGCAAGCTCAGTTTATTAAATTGATTGGAAAAGACATTTATATTGATGAAACTGTGAAAGTTTTAGAGAAGGTAATTGGTGAAGAGCAGCTCGCTGAAAGAAAATAGTTTCTTTAAATATAACTAATCTCATTTAAATCAAAACCGGTAGAATTGCCGGTTTTTTTTATTTATCGTTTTTTCATTTTAAGGTGCCGACCACCGCACACAGTAAACAAACAAATATTTTCTTTTTTATTTTTCTTTTCAACCGTAGTTTTAACTATGCTAAACAATAATTTAAAAAGTCAGTTTCTTTTAAGAAAAGACATCACCTATTTGAATTTTGGCGCTTTTGGCGCATGCCCACGGCCTGTTTTAGAAAGGTGCCATCAAATACAGGAGGAAGTGGAAGAAGACCCGACGCACTTTGTTTTGGAAAAATTGCCTCGCTATTTAAAGGAATCTCGAATCGCGCTATCCTATTTTTTGACATGTGATCCTGACGATGTTGTTTATGTAACCAATCCTTCCTATGGAGTCAATATCGTTGCTAAAAGCCTTCATCTGAATGAGGGGGATGAAGTATTAACGACTGACCTGGAATACGGCGCCTGTGATCGAACATGGGAATATTACTGCCGCCAAAAGAAAGCTGTATATGTACGGCAAAAGATTCGTTTCCCGATAGAATCAAGAGAAGATTTTATATCGCAATTTTTAGAGGGCATTACTCCGAGAACCAAATTAATATTCATAAGCCATATTACGAGCAGTACAGGTTTACGGTTACCGGTACACGAAATATGTCGGATCGCAAAAGAAAAAGGCCTTTCTACTTTTATAGACGGAGCACATGCGCCTGGCCAGATTGAAGTGAACCTGGCGAACTTAGATGCCGACTTTTATACAGGCGCCTGCCACAAATGGATGCTTGCTCCCAAAGGTTCTTCCTTTTTATATGTCAAAAAAGAATTTCAAAACTTATTGGATCCGCTTTTAATCAGTTGGGGATACAACAGCGATAATCCTTCTCATTCCCGCTTTTTAGATTATCATCAATTGCAGGGTACCAAAGATTATTCGGCTTTTTTATCAGTTCCGGCTGCAATTAATTTTATGAAAGAAAATAATTGGGATAACGTAAGAGCAGCATGTAAAACAATCACCCAAAACAATGCAGCAAGATTTTGTAAACTGTTGGGCGCAACACCACTTTGCCCGGTGACAGATGATTTTATTGCCCAACTATACAGCATCAATTTGAACATAGACGCGCCCGAAAAACTGCATGATACATTGTATCGTAAATACAACATCCAGGTTCCGGTGATGCCGCATAACAACAAGTGGTATCTCCGGTATTCTATAAATGCTTTCAACAGCAATATTGATCTTGATAAACTGTACGATGCGTTGGAAGAGATTGTGACAAAATAAAAAGCCCGACAGCAGAGCAACAAAAAACCTCTTTTTTTATTTTTAAAATAATCCCAAATGTGGGCGCATTCTTCTTAGGAATCTACCATTTTAATGAAAAGTGTCCTGCCTAAAAAGGCAGATCACTAACTTTGCATTTTTCAGCCACTCACGAGGGTAATGAACTTTCAAAGGCAGTGAACCAACAATTTTCAATGATTTTTATTTTTCCTTCTCACCAGAATTGTATTTTCAGCAGCGGAGGCAAAAACATAACAAAGTAAAGGAAAGCACGTCGGTAGTCTTGCGTGAAAAAGAGATAAAAAGAATATGGTTTGTTTGTTTTTTTCCGAATAAAATTATTTTCTTTTTTGCCTTATCTTTGCGGCCTAAAATTTAAAATCTTGGCAACAAAGTTTTCTAAAGAAACTTATCTGTACTGGTACGAACTGATGCTTCTCATGCGTCGTTTCGAAGAAAAGGCCGGACAGATGTATGGTATGCAAAAAATCCGTGGATTCTGTCATTTATATATCGGGCAGGAAGCGGTAGCTGCCGGTTGCATGACTGCTACCACTCCTGATGACATATTTATTACTTCTTATCGCGACCACGCGCTTGCTATCGCGAAAGGTATAAGCCCAAAAGCCTGCATGGCTGAATTATACGCGAAAATTACCGGTTGCAGCAAAGGAAAAGGCGGAAGCATGCACTTCTTCGGTGTGGAACAGCGTTTTTTTGGCGGTCATGGCATTGTTGGCGCGCAGATAGGAACCGGTGCCGGCCTTGCATTTGCAGAACAATACAAGGGAACAGATAATGCAGTTCTTTGTTTTTTTGGCGATGGCGCCGCCAGACAGGGTATGCTGCACGAAACATTTAACCTGGCCATGCTTTGGAAACTTCCTGTCGTGTTTATTTGTGAAAATAATCAATACGCTATGGGTACTTCGGTAGAACGTACTTCCAATGTGCTCGATATTTATAAACTGGCCGATGCTTATGAAATGCCGGGCGACCAGGTAGATGGAATGACACCCGAAACGGTTCACGAAGCAGTAAGCAGGGCGGTGAAAAGGGCAAGAGAAAAAGGGGGCCCTACATTGCTTGAGATAAAGACGTACCGTTACAAAGGACATAGTATGAGTGATCCGGCAAAATATCGCTCAAAGGAAGAAATGGAAGAATATAAACTTAAAGACCCGGTAGAAACCACGCTTCATAAATTGAAAGAAAATTTTGGAATCAGCGATGAAGAAATAGAAACGATTAACGACCGGGTAAAGCATGAAGTAGAAGAAGCGGTAACTTTTGCAGAAGAAAGTCCTTATCCGGATGATGATGAAATCTTAAAGGATATATATGCTGAAGACAATTACCCTTTTATTATGGATTAAGATATGGCATGAAGTGATGAATAATAAGTGACAAGTAATTATAAATTCAGGTTATTTATTGTTTTACTATAAAAATTAAAAAAGCCCTTTCTATTGAAAGGCACTAAGAGAATAAAAATTCAATATGGCTAACACAAAAGTACAAGCACACGAGCCGGATGTAATAGAGAAGGCGAGAAATTTTTGGGAAGATTATAATAAGCCCATTTCATATATAGGCTCCGCAATAATCATTTTATTTGCGGGATGGATGATATACCATTACATGTTTAAAGTTCCCGAACAGGAAAAAGCAGATAAGGAAGTATTTGTTACCCAAAAATATTTTTCAGAATTTATAAGTGCTACGGATTCTGCCAAATTGTTTCTGGCCACGAAAGTGCTTAATGGCGACGGAGTGAATCCCGGTGCATTAAAAATTATTAATAAATATTCAGGAAGCCCTGCAGCAAATCTTTGTGAATATTATGCCGGAGCGTGCTACCTGCATCTTGGGCAGTTTGCAAAATCTATTAAATATTTAAAAGATTTTGACGCGAATGGTGCCACGCAAATAGAAAGTCGTGCATTGGGAATGATGGGCGATGCCAGCGCCGAACTGAATAAAAAAGATGATGCACTTAACTATTATAAGAAGGCCGCGGAAGTGAATAAAAAAGATGATTTTACATCTTCAGAATACTTATTCAGAGCCGCCTTATTTGCACAAACTATTGGCAACACAAAAGAGGCCGTAGCGCTTTTTAAAAAAATTAAAACAGACTATCCGCTTTCTGAAAAGGCAAACGATGTGGACAGGTATCTTGCAAGATTGGGAAGTCTTTCAGAATAAATAATGTCGTATAAAAATGGCAATAGTCAACGAAAATCTTTATAAAATTGACACAGGCATTCTACAAAAGGATGCCTGTATCGTTATTGTACAAACCGAATGGAATCAACTTGTCGTAGACAAGTTGCTGGAGGGTTGTATTAAAATTTTGAAGCAATACGGAATGACTAATTATAAAGTGATAAATGTTCCGGGAGCTTTTGAAATTCCTTTTGCGATAAAAAATTGCTGGGAGAATTACCATCATGGTTTTGAAAAACCAAAGGTGTTCATTGCACTTGGTTGTGTGTTACGCGGCGGCACCCCCCATTTCGATTATGTATGCAAAGCCATTACGGAAGGAGTATTGCAGTTGAATTTATTATTGCCGGTGCCGACAATCTTTGGAGTCCTTACATTAGACAATCAGCAGCAGGCCGATGAACGGACTGGCGGTGCTCATGGGAATAAAGGAGAGGAAGCTGCCTTGTCAGCCTTAAAAATGATAACCCTTAATTATCCAGCCTAAAGATTTCATTATCTTTCTCCTGCGAATAATTCTTAGATTTTTTACAAATGAGAGTTCAAATATTCATACCCTGTTTTGTTGACCAGCTATATCCTCAGAGTGCCTTTAATATGGTAAAAGTTCTGGAAAAAGCCTGTTGTGAAGTTTTTTATAATCCGAATCAGACCTGTTGTGGACAACCAGCTTTCAACGCCGGTTTTTGGGATGAGGCAAAAACTGTGGCAACAAAATTTTTGAAAGATTTTGATAATACGGATTACATTGTAGCACCTTCTGCCTCGTGTGTTGGATTTGTAAGGAATTATTATTCGGAGTTTTTTGAAAACTCTTCGCAACACAACCAGGTAAAAGACCTTTCTTCAAGAATTTTCGAATTCACAGAGTTCCTTACAAAGATTTTAAAGATTGAAAATTTTGGAGCCGAACTGCATGTAAAAGCTACCTATCATGACAGTTGCGCTGGCTTGCGCGAATGCCACATTAAGGAAGGTCCCCGCAACCTGCTAAATAAAGTAAAAGGGCTTCAGTTAGTGGAAATAGCCGAAGCGGAAACCTGCTGCGGCTTTGGTGGTACGTTTTCCGTAAAATTTGATGCTATCTCTAGTGCAATGGCTGATCAAAAAATAAAGGATGCTTTAGACACCGGCGCCTCTCATATCATATCCACTGATTTGAGTTGCCTGATGCATTTACAAGGAGTTATCACCAAAAAAGCATTACCCCTCACTACGATGCATATTGCCGATGTGCTGGCAAGCGGCTGGGAAGAGTAAATGAGCTTCCTTTTAAAAAGAAAACCGTCCAAAAAAACGAACAGAAATCAAATAGCAGTAAACCAAGATAAAGAGTAATTTTTCATTTTAGTCTTTTGGTAGTGTATTGAAAACTGCTGTACAATAATAATTATGGTAAAAAAAAATGGTACAGGCAGACACCTGTACCATTTCAATAAATTGAAATCCGTGGTTTCATTCGTGCTATAAGACTGCTTACATACCCGTTAATAAAGCAATACCAGCCATTATAGCAAAAAAAGTCAGAACAATGCCAATAGCAACTAACGTGTCGTGCAATTCGACTGAGTGAATCTTTTTCATAAACCTAAAGTTTAAATAATTAAAAAATAAAGCGAGGCTTTGAAAGGAAAATTGGAAAGAAAACGAAGATTACGATAGTTTATCGGGGGAAAGGATTGGTACGAATTTAATATCTTTTATTTATACATGCAAGTTTTTTCACAAAAAAAGTTTGGAACGATACTGAAATATTCGGGATAAAAAATCCTCCAGAAATCATCTTTACCTTTTAGCAAAGAATTCAGGAGGATCTTTTCCTTAAAAATGTCCTATTGAGATTTTCTTAAATTCTTATCTATCAATGCTTTTATTTTTCCACTAACCTTATAATCTACCATTCCATTAAAACGAAGCGAACGCATGGTAGAAGGTATACTCAAACGCAACGACTTGTCTGATATCATGCGCTCCTGAGCAGATAGGCGGGTAAAAGTTCCTGTTGAAATATATTTAAATATTTTTGCGAGGTTATCATCGTTCGGATTGCCCCAAGGCACATTTACAAAATCACTGGCGAGCTGGTCGGGCACAATGCCGTTAAAGTAGCCACCCTGGTTGTTGGCATTTCTTGTTTCAAAATTGATCGCATAAAGATCTGCAAGTTGCTTTTCCACTCCATTTGGAAAATCGGAAATAGAGAACGAAAAGAAGCCAACCGGTTTTCCATAGGTGGTATCACCGACCAGTTTTATATCCAAATAGGGCTTCAGGTTATTAAGCGTCAATTCACTGGCAGAGGCCGTATTGCCAGTTCCTATAAAAAATGCGTGATTGAGATTCAAACTTCCGCCACCATTAAATAAAACCTGCTTATCAAGCCCTACCTGACTTGCTACAGCACTTAATTTATCATTATATAAATAACTATACATCACTTTTCCCGTTACAGAAGCCGGAGCTATCAGGCTATCAATATATTCAGCGGTAGCTACCGAGCCTCCACCATTATACCGGAGATCTACTATTATGTCGGAAATACCTGCAGCCGAAAACTTATTGAACACCCTATCCAACTCAGATTTAGTAAGGGTGGGGCCATTAGTATTAAACACATTGGAAAATGTATTGAAAACAAAATAGCCTACATTTTTTCCTGCAACGGAGTAAATAGTATCGAATAGAATCGGGTTGATATCATAAACCGTTTTGGTGAGTGTGCTGGTTTGGCTCGATTTGTCAGGCTTTAAAAAAGTAAAGGTAGAACTTGCATCATTATAAACCGCATTGATCACTTTTTTTACATTAGGCCCGTTGCTTCCATCGTAGGAAATATTATTATCTCCATTGATGGCGGTGATTTCCCATCCGCGGGTGACACCTGCCTGTCCTGCCGGAGAATTTTTATCAGCATACAATACATATAGATACGCATTGTTGTTTGCATCGCGAGCATAGGTTACTTCCATTCCCAGATCACCTGCTACCCCTTGCTGAATCTCTCCGGCTACAGCGCCGGTTTTATCTAAAAAGCTGTATTTATCAAATGGCTTTCCGGTAGCAGAATTAATAGCATAGGTTTTCATGTTCGCCAGCAATACATCCGCAGAATCATAATTAGAA
>JAHEZA010000065.1:7579-8940 GCA_023251335.1 Chitinophagaceae bacterium
TAACGGATCCAATTTTGGAACCTGGTTGTACCAATAATAAGTAGGGAGATAATCCGCAGCGGATGTATCCCTGCCACCATCTACAAAACTTACCTGCATGATGTTATACATCAGGTATTTAAGGGAATCGGCATCCGATAATTGGACTGGCGTACCTGGAGAATTGGGATCAGGAGTTGCATCGCCCTTATCCTTTTTGCAGGACGAAATTATGGAGGCGCCGATTAGCATTATCAACACGTAGAGATAAAGAGATGTTGAGGGGTGTTTTTTCATATAAAAAATTTCAGTTGACAAAGTAAAGAATTTAATGAAATAATCGCCATATTATTTCGCCAATTTTTTTAGAAAGATGAAGGCAAATATCTTTTTAGCAACGGTAAATAAACAAAAAACGTATTTTTTAATTTAACTGACAAAAACCTGACAGACGGGAAAACTATCTGCGGGAATGCACATAATCTTTCTTTCAAAAGATTTATTGATGTAAATAAAAGTTTTGCAGTTAGTTATCTTTACAACATTTTAAAAATCATTTAATCATTTTTTATGGAACAATTGATACTTGGAGTAGGAACGAGACTTCAACACACACAATACGGACCTGGCGTGATAGTAGGAGTGAGGCTGGCGACATATCTTATTACGTTTATCAACGATGGCATAAAGGAGATTGACAAAACGGACCCTAAGTTGGAAGAAATTATTCCCGAGAATGTTACTATTGAATTGGAAACAACAAGCGAAGTAGAAAAATCTTTGTTGAAGATATTAAGACTATGGAGTGATACATCGGAAATCGTAAAGCTGGGAGATCGCTGGAAAGGAGGGACCATGTTATTACAGCCCCAGGACAAAACCCAAAAAGCAAAAGAAATACCGATGGATATTTTCTTTCATAAAATAGTGATGCTGCGAGACAGGCTGCGTGTGATGGAACAGCAAATCAATGCGCACAAAATATTAACAGATGAAGAAAAGGTGAACCTACAGCAATACGTCACAAGAATTTATGGAACGCTAACCACGTTCAATGTATTGTTCAAGAATAAAGAGGATTGGTTTGTAGGTGATAAAAGCTGAAGTGAGTAAGGTGGATACAATATTGAATAGTTAATCCTGAAAAAGAAAGCAAATAATCAGTAGCCCGTAACTAATCTTCAACTGTCAACTCGTAACAATCAATCCTCTTTTCTTTTGATGACCATCTTCTCGTTGTATTCATCGGTTACCTTTTCAACAAAGTGAAATACGTCTGCGAATTTATCAGCGGGGATAATGTTGTGAGTGAGTTGAAGAAATGCTATCGAAGTAATAGAATTTGCGGTTTTATCATAGAAATAGTTGGTTTTAAATATTCC
>JAHEZA010000515.1 GCA_023251335.1 Chitinophagaceae bacterium
GCCCGTCAGCAGACGAAAGCTAAACGGAATAACTGAATCCTGGTTACTAACGTTTATGGATAATCGATTTCAAAAAAAATAAAAACTGAAATAAGGCGCTTTGTTATAGCGCCTTATTTCAGTAATAACATCTGGCGGGCCGTGGTTTGTGTCTCCACAAACCACATGGGCTGCGAAAACTGGAAATGCATCCTTTTTATAATTGCTGCATTTTTAAAATAAAAATCGCCGATTTTGTTGGTTTACTGTTCTAAATAGCGTTTCCATCATTTAAATAAATCCCATTTATTCATGCACCACTTTTCCCGAGCCGGATATGTGCGTGTCGACCACAGGAGTTCCGCTATAATAAACAGAACCACTGCCGGAAATTGTAACATCAAGTGTTTTTATGGCATTCACGTGCATCTCTCCCGATCCGCTGGTAACAGTAGTTACATTATTTCCATAAACATTACGTGTATCGATGCCGCCACTGCCGCTGATGTTCAAATGTTTTTTATCAACGGTTCCGCCGGAAACCACAATATTACCACTGCCGCTGATATTTGCATCTAACGAATTAGCCAGCAGTTTACCTAAATTAATATTTCCGGAACCACTTAATGTAAGGTGCATATTGTCTGTTTGCGTTGAATCCGCATGTATATTTCCTGAGCCACTAATTCTCAATCCGTCAATTGTAGGGCAACTTACATTTACCACTATTGATTCGTGATTTTTTATCTTCACACCGTCCCTGATTTTAATTACCAGTTCATGATTTACAATATGCGCATCTATCACATTGAGAATATTTTGCTGCGCGCTAATTTCCAGTTTATTTGTTGCACTTTGCGTGTAATATAACTCTCCCGAAATGGACAAGGCGATAGAGCTGAACTCACCAACCGGCCTGTTTTCTGTTACAATTGGCCCTTCGCCTACTATTTTTTTACATGAGCTAAATAAAAATCCGATAGCCAATACCGTGAATGCAATACTTAATTTTTTCATCTTGTTTTGTGTTTTATAAAATTTGTTGGTTAAATGCCAGGCTGATGCCTGTACTGCACTTATAACAACGTGAAAATCTATTACCCCTATGGCTGTTTGTTAAAATATTCTAAAAGAGCGTAATACCCGCGTTCCAGCCAATCCACCCTTTCCAGTCTTTGTTGTTGGTTCCCAAATCGAAAGTATGGTAACCTGATGATGGAATATCCGATTTGTAATCCCTGATCGAAATATCCTGGTTGCTGTAGTAAGCGTTAAATGTAGGGCCGGCAAAGATGCTGATATTCTTTGCCAGCTTCAAGTTCAAATGAAGAGAAAATTTGCTTAGTATATTGGTATAATTCCAATCTCCAAGGTATAAATATTGTGAAGACACTTCAGTTGATAATGCCAGATGATTAGACAAGATCATATCGTGTCCCAGCCCAAAACCGGCTGAATAAACTTTAGAGGAATCACTGATGTTGATACCCCCAATCAATATGCTGTACAAATTAGCATTCCCTGTTTTTATGGCTACGTTCGCGTTCATGGTTTCATTTGCATAAAATGATACTTTATGATAGCCTCCTTTCGCCACGATGTTTATCAAGCCAATACTGCAGCCCGCAGATGAATCCGCAACATTGATCAACCCGATTTGAAGCCCCTTTAATACTTTTGCATAATTAAAAATACCGGCAATCTGTACGCCTCCCATTTCCCGCGCAGCCATATTTCCAATTCCCGAAATTTGTATTCCATTGGCTTTTTTATTTGAAAAATTACTGATGCCTGCAATTTGCACACCGCTCATGGTACTGGAAGTATGATTATAAATGCCACCGATTTGCACCCCGTTTATTTTCCCTTTTGCATAGTTGTTTATCCCCGCAATTTGCACACCGGTTACATTCTTCATTACTGTATTATCAATCCCGCCAATCTGTGCTCCCGTTACGTTTCCTCCTGTAAGATTAAATATTCCACCAATCTGTGCACCCGTCACATCCTTTTTATCAAGATTAAAAAGACCACCAATTTCTGCTCCTTTTAAACCGCCTGAGTATCCTCCCAGGATGTTTAATGAAAAATTATTAATTACCTGGGAACTCAATTTTCCATGTGTACTAAGCCCTGGTGTAAACGAAACCTGGAATGGCCTTTCCGTAAAATATTTTGAAAGGTTAAGGCTTGTTATTTTTTGTTTATAAGAAAGAAGAAATATAGCGGCTGCTGTTTTGTCGAGTCTTACAGAATCTCTTTTTACGTACACATAATCCGTGATCGTTGAGTCAGTTACCAATCTCAGTTTTAATGAATCGGGCGCATAAAAATCCTGTGGGCTGATGGTAATAATTGACTGTGTCATCTGTTCCGGCATGATGGTAACGGTGAGCTGTTGATTGTACCCGGGACGAATTATTATCGTGGTGTCTTCATAGTCTTCTTTGCTTATCGTAAGCGCCGCCGCCTTGCTTTTCACCTTCAATTTAAGTTTAAAATATCCATCATCATTGGTAAGCGCCGACACAAGCAACTTCTTTTCATATACGCTCGCATTGCTTAGCTTGTCTCCGGTTTCATTATCGACGACATATCCACTCACGATATATACTTTGTCACCAGAAATCGATTGGTCGGAGACGGAAGCCCGCACAGGCGTGCGCCGTATAATAATATAATTACCGCTTTCTTTAAATTCATAACCATCGCCAAATAAAAGATCCAGCACTTCTTTAATTGGTTTGTTTGAAACAGACAGCGTCACGAGACTATCTCTCTTTATAAGATTTGAATTGTAGGAAAAATAAAAATCACCCTTATTACTTAATATTTCCAATACATTATCAAGCCGCTGGTTATTCACCTGGATTGAAATATTTTTATTGAGAATATTTTGAGCGTTACTGCATACGTTT
>JAHEZA010000066.1 GCA_023251335.1 Chitinophagaceae bacterium
GGTTGAAGAATTATAGCAAAATACGCCCGGGGAAGGAATCATCACCTGTGTAGAGAGTGATAACATAAATACGCCGGGAAATACATTAAGGTGAGGGTTATTAAATTATAGCACCTAAGGATTTCCGGGGCTTTCAGCCCTGATTGCCATTTGAACTCCAACAGGCGAACCAACCTACCAGCCCACCGTTGGTGCAAGCATGATGCGAAGGAAACGAACGAGGCTTGTGCCATGTGACAGAGAATTGAAATACCTAAAGGGTCAACCAAAGTTTTTAAAAAGTTGTATTAGAGGAAAAGATTGTAAGTACGGCTCTTCAAGGTGGATTATCGGGAACGAGTATTTTTAACGAGCTCTATGTATTTTATTTGATCAACAAGCTATCATTTAATATCAGCGGCAACTTCAGCAGACGAACAAATAACAGCGTTTTGTATTTACCTTCGGTTTTGGTTCTTTAACCGATAGCTATCGGATTGGCTTTGGTGTCTATTTTACAATTTTGTATTTACTTAGAAATATGCAAACAAAAAGTCAGTGGCCATGGGATATTAAATTGTTTTTAATTTTAATCCCCTTAATAAATCTTATTAATTATTACCTCACTTATACGAACATAACATTAAGTTGGCATACGGTAATCGCCTTTTGTATAGACACCCTCGAAGGCTTTGCCGCATGGCTGATGGTGAGGTATATTATTTTTTACTTAGATAAAAAAATGCCTTTTGAACAAAGCCCGGTTAAGCGGATTCTTGTACAAATTATTGCTACGCTTGGGGCAGGGCTCGCAATTATTATTATTCTTACAGAGTTAGTCAATAAGATTGCCACCAACAAACCCGTACCATGGGAATTTTACACTACAGATATATTTATCATAGCCATTTGGTTTTTTGTTGTTAATGGTATTTATATGGGTGTGTACCTGTATGCTGAGTGGCAACAAAGTAAATCAACAAAAAAGCACGAAGAAAAAATAATGAACGAGCGCAGAAAATTACTGCTGAATGGTTTTATGGTGAAAACGGGTAAGACGGAACTGTTGGTTGCCTATGAAGACATTGCAGGTTTTTTTACTGAGGGCGAATATGTGATTTGCAATACGTTATCAGAAAAAAAATATTTGTTAGACCATTCTATTGATAAAATTGAAAAAGAACTTCCTTCCATTTTATTTTTCAGACTGAACCGTCAGTATTTAGTTCACCGGCAAATGGTCACGGGCTTTCAACGTGTCGAAAACGGGAAATTAAATGTATTGATAAAATCTTCTAAAAATATTTCTTCTCCTATTTCAGTAAGCCGAACCAAGGCGCCCGCCTTTAAAACCTGGTTCCAACCCGAAGCGGAAGAGTTTTCAGCCTGAAAAAATTACCCTTGAGAGAATAGGCACTTTGCATTTATTTTTTATGCTACATTTCATGGAGAAAACTACTACACTTCAGGGTGGAACACCTGTCAATATTTGGTTTCAGCCTCTCCCTCTTCATAGTTTTGCATTTTAAATTATCAGTATGTAAAGCAGTTTGGTTTAGCCATTTCCTGACTTTAGTAAAACAATCAATTCAAAATGCAACAAAAAGAACGAATTTATTATTTGGATTGGCTACGCGTTTTTGCTTTTGGTATATTAATGCTGTTTCACTCCTGGCAACCATTTACCAGTTTTCATTGGCTATTAAATAGTGATCACAAATCTATAGTGGCGGATATATTTACTGTTTTCTTTCATACCTGGCGGTTGCACTTGATTTTTTTCGTTTCCGGAGCCGGCACCTGGCTTGCATTAAAATCAAGAGGAAAATATTTTTTTCACGACCGCTTCCTGAGGCTGATCGTTCCTTTTATTTTTGGAGCCATCGCCATTGTGCCATGTCAATACTACTACCAAATGCTGCAGGGAGGCACAGAAACGAGTTTTATAGATTTTATGATTCACTATCCGAAATTTCAACTCAGCAAGAATTTACAATTCAACATATTTTCATGGATCATTGAAATTGGTATTCACCTTTGGTATTTACCATACCTATTTATCATGACCCTGGTAACTTTTCCATTAATAAAACGAATTAATATCAAAGGGCTACCCGGAGTCTTTATGCAAAAGCTAACTAGACGGCCAAGTTTGCTTTTGCTATTTGCCTTACCGATCATCATCGTGATAATTGTGCTACAACCCATTTTTCCGGATTATACGGGTGTAGCGGACTTTTTCACGTATTCCTTCTCTTTTTTATATGGGTTTATTTTTATTAAAGAAAATGAGCAGTTATTACCAATCATAAAAAAGAACAATAACACATTATTGGCCTTAGGAATTTTAAGTTCCTTGTTAATAATAGCTTCCATGCTGATCGAACCACTTAGGAACGCAGCTTTTAATCCTGAATACAACATATATCATGTAATAGTTTCTATTCCTATTGGCTTGTCCGCTTTTAGTTGGACTCTTTATTTTGTATCGCTTTTTTCACGCAAATTGAATTTTAATGCTAAAGCATTACCGGAATTAAACAGGAGTATATTGCCCGTATATATTGTTCATCAAAGTATTATTGTGGTGGCTGGTTTTTACATTATAAAATATATTGATCATGGCTTGTTAGAATTTTTGTTGATTGTCCTGGCGACAGTCATAGGCTCAATTCTTGCCTACTATTTCATTAACATGTTCAAAGTAACCCGGTTCTTATTTGGGTTGAAGAATTATAGCAAAATACGCCCGGGGAAGGAATCATCACCTGTGTAGAGAGTGATAACATAAATACGCCGGGAAATACATTAAGGTGAGGGTTATTAAATTATAGCACCTAAGGGTTTCCGGGGCTTTCAGCCCTGATTGCCATTTGAACTCCAACAGGCGAACCAACCTACCAGCAGATCAACAAATATCGGCCTTTTGTATTTATCTTCGGCTTTAGTTTTTCAATCGGCTAAGGTTTGGGCAGAAAATTCATTGAATGCCCAGCCATCAATGCGTGGCCGTTTTAGCGGTCATGCTAAAACAACATCACAAACAGTAAACATGGACAAACGAAATGGAAAATCATGCTTCACATAAAGGACATGAGCATCACGAAAATGGTGAACATCCCAGTCATAATGAGAGCGGACACGACAAACATGCAGGGCACAATGTTACTGATTTTTGGAAACGGTTTATAATCTGCTCGATAATCTCTATTCCTGTGCTTGCTCTATCGCCTATGATACAGCAATGGTTAGGATTTGATATTGCATTTGCGGGAGACAAATATGTCTTAGCTATTCTTTCAACTTTCATTTTTGTTTATGGCGGGTATCCTTTTCTCAAAGGGCTTTATGACGAAGTAAAAGACAAAGCCATCGGCATGATGACGCTTATTGGTGTCGCTATTACAGTAGCATGGTCATACAGTGTCGCAATTACTTTCGGTTTGCAGGGAATGGACTTTTACTGGGAAATGGTAACCCTGATAGACATCATGCTCATCGGACATTTCTTTGAAATGAAGTCTGTCATGGGAGCTTCACGTTCGTTGGAATTATTAGTAAAGATGATGCCTTCAACTGCGCACCATTTGGTAAACGGACAAATACACGACATGCCAGTAAGCCATTTAAAAATAGGCGACTTTGTATTAATAAAGCCTGGCGAAAAAATTCCGGTTGATGGGTTGGTAACAGAAGGGGTAAGTTATGTAGATGAAAGTATGCTTACAGGTGAAAGCAAACCGGTAAAAAAAGAAAAAGATAGCACAGTTATTGGCGGGGCCGTAAACAGCAATGGCTCACTCACAATAAAGGTAGAAAGCACGGGCAAAGACAGCTATCTTAATAAAGTAGTAAAACTGGTTGAAGATGCTCAAAAAATAAAATCTAAAACACAAAATTTTGCCGACCGTGCCGCAAAGATTTTAACTTTTGTTGCCTTAGGCGGTGGCGTTATAACACTTGCTGTGTGGCTGCTGCTGGGTTTTCCATTTGTGTTTGCATTGGAAAGAATGGTAACAGTAATGGTCATTTCGTGCCCGCACGCGTTAGGATTAGCTGTGCCATTGGTTGTGGCAATTTCAACTTCCAATGCAGCACAAAAAGGTTTGCTCATCCGCAACAGGACAGCTTTTGAAAATGCTAGATTAATTACAACAATCATTTTTGACAAGACAGGAACACTTACAAAGGGCTCACATGAATTAGAGGAAGTGAAAGTATTAAACGCAAAATTTGATGATAAGGAATTGCTTCGCTTAGCATCAGGCATTGAGCAACATTCGGAACATTATATCGCAGCAGGATTATTAAGGAAAGTAAAGGAGTTAAAAATTGAAATTCCAAAATCAGAGAACTTTAATTACTTGCCAGGGCAAGGTTTGGAAGGACATGTGGAAAGACATGAAATAAAAGTAGTAGGACCAAATTACCTGAAAGAACAAAACATCAACCTTACAGAAACTATCGCTGATTTTACAGGAACAGTAGTCTATATTTTGATAGATAAAGAAGTAGCAGGTTATTTCACTTTCTCTGACCAGATAAGAGAAAGTTCTTTTGAAGCCATTCAAATTCTTAAAGGAGCGGGAATTAAAAATTTACTACTCACTGGTGACAATGAAAGGGTTGCAAAAAAAGTTAGCGATGAATTAAAAATGGACGGTTTTTTAGCCAACGTATTGCCACATGATAAATTGGAAAAAGTAAAAGAGTTACAAGCGAAAGGTGAGTTTATCGCAATGACAGGTGATGGCGTAAATGATGCTCCTGCATTGGCACAGGCAGATGTTGGTATTGCAGTTGGTTCAGGCACTGATGTAGCAGCAGAAACAGCAGACATTATTTTGGTAAACTCCGACCCAAAAGACATTGCCAACCTGATTTTGTTTGGTAAAGCTACGTACAACAAAATGATACAAAATCTTTGGTGGGCGGCAGGATATAATATTCTTGCAATTCCGTTGGCAGCAGGTGTGTTGTATAAATGGGACATCATGCTAAGTCCTGCAATCGGTGCAGTATTAATGAGTTTGAGCACTATTGTGGTAGCGATAAATGCTCAACTTTTAAAAAGACGTTTGACTTGATAGATTTAATCTACATAGACTACAAAGAGGAGAAGCACGAACCGCTAACATCGTAAGCTGCCATTTAATCACAACAAGAAATTCTGTTACAAAAAACACGCTGTCAAACCCGAAGCGAACCTTCGCGGTTTCTTTTAAATTTTTCCTGATATAAAATTTATTAGGAATATATAAATCTGTTGTACATTTAGCAGGCTTTTCTGATTTTGTAAAAGGATTTATTTCGATCTCCAAAAAAAACTGAATGTTATGATCCATCAGCATCCACTCATCACATTGGCTGAAGTAAGAGAAGATAAACTGCATATCTTGAAAACAAGATTAGAAGACATCAGGGTGAGTTTACTGAATGCGCAAATGTCGGAACAGCCTGTTGAATTTGGAAAGGTAAGCACCCTGCATTATGGAAGATGGGTGATACTTAGCAGGGATTCGTTTCGTGATGAACCCGCAATACCGGTTGGTATCAGGCTGGTGCTTACTACCAATTACGATGGTATTGGAAATGATCATGAGGACTACCACCTGGCTGAGTTGGTGACCCAACTCACTCAATATATTGATGACCTCTACGAATGTTGCGTGGGCTATCCGGAACCGGAAGAAAGAACTGAAGAGAGCAGGAAAAACTTCCTTAAAAAGGGTTTGATCAGAACTTCAGCTTTTTATAATGGCGCCCCTGGCCGCTCAGTCTCACAAATTCACCAGGAAGATTCATTGCATCAGCACATCTGGAAATTTCTCAAAAATAAAAAGTGGGACGAAGGTACCCCTGCCGTGGAAATTCACCGGGCGATAAAGCAGGAAATTGATTCGAGACCTGAGTTTGAATGGACCAAAGAAAAGGCCGGCGTGCAGGGAATTAAATGGCTGTCTTTAATAGCTTACGGGGTCTTGTTTATTGTGATGCTGCCACTGATCATAGGCTGGCTTGTTTACCTTTTCATTTTTCATGAATTGTGGGATAAGAAAGTTACGCTTGCCCAAAGTGACTTGGACGATACCAAAATAAATGAACTGAAAAAAGTAGAAGACATCTTTCCGCAGAATCAGTTTACGCAGGTTGCAGTGTTGAAACCAGGTTTTGCCCGCAGGCTCAACTTCAGGATATGGATGTTTCGTACCAGGGTATTGGCGGGCGACATTTTTGTAAAAGGAAAACTACTCAATATTCCAACTATTCATTTTGCCCGCTGGGTATTGATCGACAAGAACAAGCATGTTTTATTCTTTAGCAATTTTGATGGCAATTGGGAACAATACCTTGGCGATTTTATTGATCAGTCGGGTTGGGGGTTGACCGCTATCTTCTGTAATACTGTCAAATTCCCAAGAACCAATTTCATGGGTGTTTTGGGTATTATCCCGGGCATGCCGTTAACTTTTCCCGGGAGCAAATTTGTGTTAACAGGCGGCGCTTACGATGAAGAACATTTTTTAGCCTGGAGCAGAAGCACACAAGTGCCTACACAGGTATGGTATTGTCCATACCGCCATCTCTCCATAAAAAATGTAAATAATAATACAATGATCCGAAATGAATTGCGGCAAGATTTAACTGAAGAGCAGGCAAAACTATTTTTAAAAAGATTTTAAAAATTTCATCATGACAGCATTAGAACTTTCAGAAATACAGGCTTATCTTTTAAGCGATTATCAACAGATGGGCTATTCAAAATATTATCTTATGCAGGTGAAAGATGCGGCTGCTACAAAAAACTTTCTGGCCGCTATTGCCCACGGCATTACCCACGCCAATGCAACCATTACAGATACTTGTTTTAATATTGGTTTTACCAGCAATGGTTTAAAACAATTGGGCTACAACGAAACTAATATGCATTCCTTTTCGCGGGAATTCAGGGAAGGCATGGTAACGGAGCATCGCCAGCGTTTACTGGGCAACTTTGAAAGCAGTGACCCTTCAAAATGGCAATGGGGGGCACCTGCTAATGACAGGATTGATTTGATACTGATGGTGTTTGGAAAAGATGAAGCAATTGCCGAAGATTTTTACAACGGGATAAAGGATAAATTTGAAACTGCCTTATCTGTTATTCATATTTTAGACGGCAAAGCGATGCCTGATAACAGGGAGCATTTTGGGTTTCGGGATGGAATATCCCAACCTGTAATAAAGGGCAGCGGTTTACCCCCGTGTGGTAATAATAATGATATTGAGCCTGGTGAATTTGTGCTGGGTTATAAAAATGAATACACTGTTTATCCGGATACGGCATTGCTTAAAATTGCCCAGGGGAAACCCGAACTGCTTGCAGATAATGCCGAAGGCCTGGCAGATGAGCGAACCAAAGTAAAGTATAAAGATGTAGGGCAAAACGGCACCTATTTCGTTTTGCTGCAGCTACAACAAGATGTTGATGGTTTTTGGGAATTTTGGAAAAAACAAAGCGTTGAGACGGATGAAAAAAAACGCAATGAAGAAGCTACAATGCTTGCAGCAAAAATGATGGGGCGCTGGCCGGGCGGGGCGCCATTGGTAAAATATGATAAAGACCCCGGCGTCGATGTAACGGATGACAATTTTAAGTATGTAAAAGAAGATGCGTCAGGAAATAAATGTCCGTTTGGAGCACATATACGCCGCATGAACCCGCGTGATGTTTTTGAAGAGTCATCACCAAAAGTTTCATTGAGCCTTACCAGGCGCCATCGCATTATGCGGCGTGTACGCTCTTATGGTGAAGATTTTATCGGCTCAGCAGAAAACCACAAACCCAATGGTGAAGTTGGTTTATTGTTTGGATGTTTTAATGCAAATATTTCCAAGCAGTTTGAGTTTCTTCAGTATACGTGGGGCAATTCGCCAAAATTCAAAAGGCTTTATGCCGATCCCGACCCATTAATCGGTGTACGGGAAGACCCTGAAAAAAAGCTGGGGCAAATATTTACAATACCGCAGGCAACAACCAATCGGGTAATTAGTGATATGCAAAGTTTTGTAACAGTAAAAGGCGGGGCATATTTCTTTTTTCCATCAATTACGGCAATAAAGTTCCTGGCAACTATTTAGGGCCGGGTTTAAAATTATTAGTGATGCCAGGTAATTATAATCAGCGCCACATCTTTTAACTTCCTGTAATTTACAAGGATTGAAAAGATAATTCTTTTATAATAAAAATAAATTGTGCATGGAATTAATCAACAATTTACCGGATAGTTCAGGCTTTAGAACCGATTTCTGTTATTCTAAGTCTGTACCCACGCTCATTAATAGCAATACCGGCGCTGCTTCTGAAATTGCACGATGGGTGCTTGACCGCAATCATATACTTTATGCTAATGAAACGCATGCGTCGTGGAAAATACATTCCCTGGCAGATAAAGCTGCCGGTAAAAAGGGCAAAAAAAATTACCCGGTGCTCAAGATGACCGATGCATTTATTTATGGCATCGAAAGCATTATCATGTTTTGGGAAAAAAGATGTTTGCCGCAAGACAGGTTGTTACCTGAAGATAAAGCACAACTTGATAAAGTGCTTGACCTGTATTATCAATTCACCGATGATTTTTTTGCGGGGATGGTAGAAAAGTACATGTACAATATGTTGATCAGTTCAAAACGATTGGCCGGAAAAGTATTGAAACAGGGGATTCAATCTTCGGAGGGAGGTTTTTTCGGCTTGCGTTTTCCTGGTATTAAGAACATGCTTACACGCGACTATGAGCTTTTGGAAAATAACACTGATGAATGTATTGTTGAAATTAGAAAGGTTTTTGGCAAGGTAGACAAGATACTTGCTGACGGGAGAAAATATCTTACCGGTAATAAATTTACATTGGCTGACCTGGCCTTCGCTGCCATCGCGGCTCCTTTGATACTTCCGGAAGAATATGGCGGT
>JAHEZA010000516.1 GCA_023251335.1 Chitinophagaceae bacterium
AAATCAGGGTGGTGGAGCTATTTTACCAATGACGTGGGCATCGTGGATGATGGAAAAATAAGATACGTTATTGCACTTTTTACGCCGATTACTGAAGATGACGTAAGACCGCGATTTAAAGAATTATCGGAAAGGGTGTATAAGTTGATGCAGAGTATGCATAAAAATAAAAAATAGAAATTTCGTTTATTTCTTTGTTTACTCAGCTTTCGATGTGTTCTTTCAAAAACGGATGCTAATGAATGCTGGGGGACTTTCGTTTGTAACACAAATACATATGAACAAGAATATCCGGAATTCACTTGAGAAGTAGCCGGTTCTATGAATACATTGTTCAATGGATTTTTGCTTTTCCAGGTTCAAATTGTAAAATACTACCTATTTCGAAATACATACGCCTATAATAAAAGTAATAAAATACTTTTATTAAAATCATTTCCATAACTTTGAATTCTAAAAACAATTATCATGGAAATGAAAGAAATTTATCATTGCAATAAATATAAAGTACTCAATGTGACTTTACATGTCGGGGAAAGAATGCCTTTGCACGAAGCTACTTCAGATGCGTTTATAATTTGCAGAAAGGGAAAGGGTGTTGTTACTTTTTCTGATAGAGCCGTCGAGGTTCATCAAGGTGAAAATCTATTAATAAAAGCGCATGAACAACATAAACTGGAAATCCTTGAAGATTTTTCCTCAAATATTATTTTGGAGAATGATGGGGAAATCCATTTCATTAAACAAGATGCGAAAAAACTTGAGCCGGTAGCCGCATAATGATAAAATAAATTTTAGAAGAGTAAGAATATTTTAACCGCAAGGTTTTATAGTAAACCAACAAATTGTGAAGATTTTTATTTGCCTCCAAGCCACAAAAGCGCATTCATAATTAACTGATTCTGGATTTTATTAGCAAACGTGTACGACAAAGTGCGGTTGGTAGTACCGAACTTATGCTCATAATCCATATCGTTGTGTCCCATGTTGAAATAGATCATCCTATAATTTTTGTTGGTCCATACCACAGGATAATAACCGCTATGCCATATTTCACTTTGCTTAGGGCCGGTACCAAGCGGAAAGCTTGTAGAATCAATAGATACAAGGATTTTGATATCAGGGTTTTTTCTCAGATCATGTTGCCATCTGTACCATTCATTGGGAGCCGATTTAAATGTCTTTGGCAGGTTTTTCGTTACCGGTGAATTCTGGTCTTCTACCCGCAAAATAGCCGGGGTAGGCCGCCAGGTGTTACTCACATAAGAGCCCGAACCCAGAAATTGATTGTGGTACCAATCCCAGTTCATAGGAAAATCGGAAGGTGTAAGGGCAAATGCGGAAAAATGAAAGCCCATCCACGCACCTCCATGTTGCATGTACTTTTCAAAGGCTACTCTTTGTAAAGAATCATCAGGCCTTGTATCTAAAAAAATAACCACCTGGTAATGCGAAAGAAATTCAGCATTAAGATTGTTCCAGTTGTTGGTTGAGTCATAGACGAAGTGATATTTCTTTGCCATTTTGGGAAACCAGTTATTTGCTTCATGCACAAAACTTATGTGCGCCAAATCATTCTTACCGGTATAGAAAGCAATCACTTTAAATTTAGGAGAAATGTTCTGCGCATATAGATTAGATGAAAAGCAGAAAAGCAAAAAATACACAACAAATGCTTTAGGAACCTTTATTAATTTCATTTATTCTTCTTTAAATTCTTTCTTTGTTTTTAAAGGATACCGACCCTAAAAAAAATTAAATATAAGTGTATATGAGATTCTAAAAAGAATTTCTTGATTCGGGAATTATTTTAATCCCAGCCTTGCCATAAGCGTTTCCTTTCTTGTTTTGCTGACAGCAAGTCTCTCTCCGTTTTTCAAAACAATATATCCGCCATCGGTTCGAAGAAATTGAGAAATGTAAGTGACGTTTACAAGTGTGGAATGGTGTATCCGCTGAAATATTTCCGGTGGTAATAATTCTGCCACATCGCCCAGCGTTCTTGAAATAAGCATGGGCCTTTTTCCTTGTATCAAAACTTTGGTATAAGCTCCTTCGGCATGACAATATAAAATGGAAGATACTTCGACAAATTCATAGCCTTCCCTGACCGGTAAAGCAATTTTTTGTTCATCGAATGGTTGACGGATATTTTGAAGCAGGTTATTGATATGAGGGAAATGGTGTCCCTGCTCCAGTTTCTTTTCCACCTTTTGCACCGCTATTACCAGGTCCTGAGCATCAATCGGCTTTAGTAAATAATCAACAGCGCTGATGCGAAATGCTTTCGCTGCAAATTCATCGTGCGCAGTAGTAAAGATGATTGAGAAATTTATGTCTCCTATTATTTCCAGCATTTCAAATCCATTCATCCAGGGCATTTCCACATCAAGAAAAACAAGATCAGGCACTTGTTTTTTTATTGCCATGAGCCCTTCTTTTGCTGAATTGCAGGTATCGGCAATTTCTATCGAAGGGCAATGGAGTTCAATGTCTTTTGATAAAGACTTAATACAATGTTGTTCGTCATCAATAATTATTGACCGTATCATTCTGTCTCCTCCTGAATTTTGATAATAACTTTTGTTCCCAATGCATTACCCATTTCATCTTTTTTATCAATTATTTCAAATTTTGCATTTCTTTGTTTAAGAAGATTGTCTAATTCGAGCCGTGATTGAGTGAGGCTTACTCCCCTGGAATCATGCGTAGCCCTTGTGACCGATTTATTTTGGCGTGACACTTCTCTTCCAATACCATCATCTTCCACAATGATCTCTACATAGCCATCATCTCTTTCAACATCCAGCCGAATATTCCCACCGTCACCTCGCGGTACAATCCCATGCCATATGGCGTTTTCAATAAATGGTTGAATAATAAGCGCGGGAA
>JAHEZA010000517.1 GCA_023251335.1 Chitinophagaceae bacterium
AACACGAAAAGAAGAGGGTATTTTTTCCTCATTGATAATTAATTTAGTTGGTTATCCGGGCCGTGGTGCTGGTACCACTGAACACCTGTAACAAATATACGGGAGTTTTTTATTTATGATTCAACCATTGGCAATGATGTGAAGGATCGCCTTCCCTCCTCTCCCTTTTCTTTCTTTTGTCTTGATATATTTTTCAGCAGTGCTCAAAACAAAAAATCAAGGACAACCTGCTTAGCGAAGCGATCTCATAAGCACCTTTAAAAACAACAACAAATTTGCGCATAACTTTTTGGTTACTTTTTCTTTCAAGAGAAAAAGTGACAAGATACAAACATCACAGGCTATTCTCCTTTCTTTTCTTTTGTCTTGATACAAAAGAAACAAAAAATCAAGGACAACCCGATTGGCTCCGCCCGTTTGTCCGGCCAACGCCACTGGATAAATTCTCTAAGCATCATCTATAGCCCAAATACAGAAAATTATGAAAAGGCTTCAGCACCAATTGGCCCAGAAAAGAAAATAAAAATCCTGATTATTTATTGCTTCACTGCATGGACACAGCAGCTTATCGTCTTTAGAAAAGTCTATTTCTGACTTAAACTAAATTATAGACTTTAGGCCAAACCGGATGATTTTCAATAATCTATTATAGAATAGAGAAATTATAAAAAAGTGCTCACCGCGCGTGAGCCCGGAAAAACCCGCGGAGCGATGGTGCCTGCCTGCCAGCAAAGGCAGGTTTTCCTTCAACTTAGCGAAGCGATCTCATAAGCACCTTTAAAAACAACAACAAATCCGCGCATAACTTTTTGGTTACTTTTTCTTTCAAGAGAAAAAGTGACGAGCAAAACCTTTAGACATAACAGAATATATTATTCTTTCTTTTGTCTTGATACATTCTTCGGCAGTGCTCAGAAGAAACAAAAAATCAAGGAAAACCCGATTGGCTCCGCTCGTTTGTCATGGTTTTCAATAATCTATCATAGAATAGAGAAATTATAAAAAAGTGCTCACCGCGCGTGAGCCCGGAAAAACCCGCGGAGCGATGGTGTTTTCCTTGAACTTTTTTGGTTACTTTTTCTTTCAAGAGAAAAAGTGACAAGCACCCTTCGACAGGCTCAGGGTGACATCGACAGGCTCAGGGTGACATCGACACAGGCTCAGGGTGCGACAGGACGCGAACTTCCAAAACCAAATAGTTATTTATTTTTGCAACCTTTTTCAGAAAACCCTTTTTTAAAATTTTAAATAATTATAATCGTGAAAATTAATTTTAATATAGTTGCAATAGCATCTATGTTGCTTACCACGGGTTGTGTAAGTAAAACGCAGTTTGATTCGCTCCAGGGAAACTATAACAAGTTACAAACTACCAACAGCGAGCTTGCCACGGATGGCGCACAATGTAAAGACGATCTGAACCGCGCCAATGCCAAAATCGCAAGCATGCAGGATCAGATAACTTCGCAGCAGCAACGTTTGACAGACCTGCAAACTACATTAGACAAATGCATTACTTCGACAGGACAGGGTAATGCAAGTATTTCCAAACTGGTAGATGAATTGGGCTCATCAAATAAATACATACAGGAACTGGCGGCTTCCAAAACCAGGAGTGATTCTATGAACCTGGCGATGACCAAAAACCTCACGGAATCATTAACCGGGCAGGAGCTTCACAATGTAATAGTGAAAGTACAGCAAGGCATGGTTCATATTTCTGTTGCAGATACCATGCTGTACCAATCCGGTACTTATAATATATCCCCCGAAGCAGGAGATGTGCTGGCAAAAATTTCAAAAATTATAAATGACAATAAGGGCTTTGATATATTGGTAGTAGGTAATACCGATAGTATAGCTGTCGCCATACCCAACATTCGCAATAACTGGGATATGAGCGCACTCAAGGCATCTTCTGCGGTAATGGCATTGCAAAATACGTATGGTGTGGATCCGCAACGACTCACAGCAGGAGGCCGTAGCGAATATAATCCCGCTGCAGGCAATAATACGCCACGGGGCCGGTCGCTGAACAAGCGTACTGAGATCATTATTACGCCCAGGGTAAACCAGGTTATGGATTTGATTGAAAAAGCGCCACCATCAGATTCTACCAAAATGCCATAGATTCTGTTACGGACTCCCGGCTATGAAATGAAACGATCGGTTTGTCGAAATGATAAACTGACAGATGATCTGAAGCAATCATACAGTAAACAAACAATTTCGAAGGATTATCATTCAGGCCGTGGAAGAAGGCGGACGTCGTTTTATATCAACCCGTGAAGACACGGGTTTAGGAGGAAATTATTAGCTACCAATCCAGCGTGAATGATTTCATATTGTTTGACATGGCTTCCTCTAAAAGAGGCGTATATTCTTCTATAATTTCATTAATTTCTGATTCTTTAAATTCTTTGATGGCCTCACTGTGATTCGTAAAACAATACAAATTTTTGGCGCCAATTAAGTCTGCTAATGTATATGTCTGATATGGGCTTCCGCTTATATTATTAACGACAATGCTTAATAAAGGGAATTTTTCCTTTGTTATAATAAAAGGATAAAAGCCCTTTTCATCATTATGATACCATTTCAGGAATTTAATCAAAAAGTCATCATTGGCTTTATCCAGTTGCTTTTCTAAATAGGCTTTTTTCTTTTCTAATTCCGAAATTTGTTGTTTTATATTTTCTATTTCTTCGTTCATTTATTTTTTTATCAAACATAAGATTTTTTTATAAAAGTCGATATGAAAAGGGTACATCCCCTCCCCTTGCGTCGTGTTGCGGAACTTGGCGAAGGATTATTTTCTCCCGACCTTCGCATCCATAAAATTTCTCAACATGCAGCCGATAAAAGTAATCATCACCGGCGCCACAGGTAT
>JAHEZA010000518.1 GCA_023251335.1 Chitinophagaceae bacterium
TTATGATGAAATAATCATTAATACCCCTTTAGAAAACTACAACCTTGAGGCATGGCTAAAAGATGCGATCCTGGGTTTTGTCTATTTCACTGAATGGAAAAAGATTGGCATTGTTTCAGAAAAAAGAAGCATCAGGAATTTCACAAACCTCTTTGGAATATTGATTCCCGGATGCAGCAAAGGTTTTTTAATGGAAGAACTGGATGCAGCAAAAGAATGGATCGTTAAATAAAAATAAATACGAACCATTGTTTATTATAAATCAATCCAATTGCTTTAACCCATTAAAACATTTAATAACTATATAATGAAGCTTCTAAAACAGAATCTTTCTGCGCCGGCGTCAGCGAATAGTTATAATGATATAATGCAGTTTCCCAATCGCCATAAACAGGATTCGGTAACACAATAAAACGATTACCAAAATCTGATGCGAAACCATCTGCCAATTTTATTCTTTCGCCGGCATCCTTCTTCACAAAAAAAGAACTTAGATCGTTCATGTTGTCGCCCATTAATAACACGATAGAGTGATTTTCTTCAATAGATTTTTTTCTTTCTTCTTTTGATGAGATGTTTTGTTTCAACAGCAAGTGATCATTATCTGAATTTGGAAAATTAAATTTTTTGAGATTTTTCAATGTGCCTTCCCGATCAGCTTCATTTCGATTGGTGACATAAAAAATTTCAATTCCTTTTGACGAAGCGTATTGCAAAAAATGTAATGCTCCAGGCATCGTATCTGCATTTGCCATATTAGTCCAGGTTTGCCACGAGACGTCGTCATAGTCTTTGCCGAGTAGTGCCTGGTGCGCCTGATATGAGCTGTTGTTTAAAATGGTTTCATCAATATCTGTCATGATGGCTTTTGGTTTGGGCGAAATTTCCCCACTTCGTTCATCAATCCTCAGTTTGGCGATATTAAATGCCTGGTAGCAAAGCGCGCGATATTCCGCAGATCTTTGTTGCCAGACTGTTGTAAATAATTTGCCATCCGCAATCGGGTCGCACGAGCTTGAGGTATTATTCGTAACACTTAGGCGCGGAGCCGCACAGGAGCCGGAAAACAAGAGAAAGATAATGGCTGATTTTTTCATTACATTTATTTTAAAGATTGATTTTAAATTGAAGCCGTAATTTTGATGTTGACAGATATCTTGAATGATTACTAATTTTACAAATAAACTATTTTAATTTCTACTAATTTTAAACTAATAATTTTAAAGCTAAAATAACAAAATGGATTTTGTTGATTATTACAAAACACTTGGCGTAGCAAAGAATGCGTCCACAGAGGATATAAAAAAAGCTTATCGCAAACTGGCGCGAAAATACCATCCGGACGTAAACCCTAATGACAAGGAAGCTAATAAAAAATTCCAGCAAATTAACGAAGCCAATGAGGTATTGAGTGATGCTGAAAAAAGAAAGAAATACGATCAATATGGTGAAAACTGGAAACATGCCGATCAATATGAACAACAGCGTCAGCAACAGCGACAACAGGGCCAGGGAGGATTTGGCGGATTTGGAGATTTTGGTGGCGGAGATTATACCTACTCTTCCGGTGATGAAGGCGGTTTTTCGGATTTCTTTGAATCGCTGTTTGGTGGCACAAGAGGCGGCCGCAGAAGCCAGGCAAAATACCGTGGGCAGGATTATAATGCGGAATTAAATTTATCATTGACAGATGCATCTACTACCCACAAACAAACCATCACCATCAATGGAAAAAATGTACGAATCACGATACCTGCCGGCGTTGAAAACGGGCAACAAATAAAATTGAAAGGCTACGGCTCACCCGGTGCTAATGGCGGGCCCAACGGCGATCTGATCATCACTTTTGTAATTAAAAACGATACTAACTTGAAACGGGAAGGAAACAATCTGTATAAAGATGAAGACCTGGATCTTTATACCGCAGTGCTTGGTGGCGAGAAAACCATCGACACGCTGAGTGGCAAAATAAAACTAAAGGTAGCCGCTGAAACCCAGAATGGCACCAAGGTACGGCTGAAAGGGAAAGGATTTCCTGTGTATAAAAAAGAGGGACAGTTTGGAGATTTGTATGTTACCTGGAACATAAAGTTGCCAACCAACTTAACCGAAAAACAAAAGGAACTATTCACGGAATTATCAAAATTATCATCTTAAAATTTTTGATATGGAAAACGAGGACTTAATACCGGCTGAAGATTTTTGCGTTTATCATAACATAGAGTATTCTTTTATCCATTCTTTGGAAGACTCGGGTTTAATAACGATCACGTCAATTGAGCGGGCTGCTTATATTCCCGCAGATGAAGTCCAAAAGTTAGAAAAATTCATACGCCTGCATTATGATCTTGATATCAATATTGAAGGGATAGAAACCATCAATCATCTGTTGGAAAAAATTGAAGAAATGCAGCAAGAGATTTTGCAGTTAAGAAATACTATTTGAAATTGAAACGAATACACGCCCTGCAGTTTGTTAGCGTCCTCGCTAACGATTTTTGTTTCTTGTTACTTGCTTCTTGCTATTTGTTTCTTCTTTTTCTCATCGAAACGGCCATTCCTTCTGTATGCTCGCCTTGATAAAATAAACAATCGTTCCAAGAAAAATTACGATCAATCCGCTGAACATTAATTTACTTCCGGTAGAGATAAGAATAAATAACCACATCGCAATAGCAAGAAATACGGGAACAGGAAACAAGGGCATTTTGTAAGGAAATTCATCAGGGCTGCGTTTACTTCGCAAGATGAGCAAGCCAACTGCCTGGCCGACAAACTGGATCATGATTCTCATTGCCAGAATCGCGCTTATTACTTCGCTCAACTTCAAAAACATACTAAAAATGAAAGCCACGCTTCCAAGAAATAAAAGGGATACGTAAGG
>JAHEZA010000519.1 GCA_023251335.1 Chitinophagaceae bacterium
CCATATTTTCGATTGGATCTTCCAGTTCAATTTCTTTTGCAACTGTGACACAATCTTTGGTAATCTGGGGAGCACCAAATTTTTTATCAATAACTACGTTCCTGCCTTTAGGGCCAAGTGTTACTTTAACCGCGTTGGCCAGCGTATCCACGCCCTTCTTCATTTTATTGCGCGCTTCTATTTCGAAAAATATTTGTTTTGCCATTTTGTATTTTGTTAAAATGTTTAAAAGATTAATTAACTAATTTTCATCAGGATGTCGGAGCTACGCATAATCAGGTAATCCTCGCCTTGTAATGAGATTTCTGTGCCACCATATTTTCCATATAATACGGTATCACCTACTTTCACATTCATAGGAATCAGGTTGCCTGTTTGTTCGGCATATTTTCCTTTACCTGCTGCAATTACAGTACCTCTCTGAGGTTTTTCTTTCGCTGTGTCGGGAATAATGATTCCACCAGCAGATTTTTCTTCAGCCGCGTTGGGTTTTACCAAAACCCTATCGTCAAAGAGTTCAAATTTTTCTTTTGCCATAATTATTATTTTTTAATTTATTATTGGGTTGCAAATGTACACGAATAATTGTACCAATCTTTTTTGTCGGATTACTTGGCAGATAAACTTAACAGTTGGCAGTTTTGGGCAAGGTAAAATCAGTCAAAATTTCATATTCTGATTCTGTTATTTTGTAAAATAAGCAGGGAATGGAAATAACGGATATGAATTTTTTTATAAGTCCGGCCTTTTGATGCCCGAAGCCTGCAATGCTATTTAGGAACCACGATTTCTTTCTTATTCCACCGTTACCGACTTCGCCAGGTTCCTTGGTTTATCCACATCGCAGCCTTTGGCCACGCCGATATAGTAAGAAAACAATTGTAGCGGAATTACACTCAGCAGTGGCGCTACCACTTCGTTTGCAGGTGGTACAAAAAATACGTCATCTGCCATGGACGGAATAATGTCATCACCTTCAGTTATCACCGCAATTACCTTTCCTTTGCGGGCCTTTATCTCCTGTATGTTGCTTACGATTTTAGCGTGATACTCATCTTTTGTAGCCACAAATACTACAGGAAGTTCATTGTCCACTAAGGCGATTGGCCCATGTTTCATCTCAGCGGCAGGATAACCTTCAGCATGGATGTAGGAAATTTCTTTTAGTTTCAAAGCACCTTCCAGGGCAATCGGGAAATTATATCCCCTGCCCAGGTAAAGCGCGTTAATTGCGTCTTTGTATTTTTCCGCTATTGGTTTTAAAGCGTCAGCATTCTTCAAAATGGCATCTACTTTTTCCGGCACATTTTGCAACTCGAATAATAATTCTGTATATCTGGAATCATCAATCGTTCCTTTTTCCTTAGCGATCTTTAGAGCGATCATCATCAGCACAGTTAATTGCGCCGTAAATGCTTTTGTAGAAGCCACGCCTATCTCGGGGCCTGCGTGGGTGTAAGCGCCAGCGTGCGATGCGCGGGAAATAGATGAACCAACTACATTTACAATTCCGAAAATAAAGGCGCCCTGCTCTTTCGCTTTTTCTATCGCTACCAGCGTGTCAGCAGTTTCACCGCTTTGCGAAATGGCGATAATTACATCGCCCTTATTAACGATGGGGTTTCGATAACGGAACTCTGATGCATACTCTACCTCCACAGGAATGCGGCACAGTTCTTCAATAATATACTCCGCCTCCAATGCCGCATGCCAGCTTGTTCCGCAGGCAATAATAATATATCGCGGCGCATTGATCAGCGCTTCAATGTTATCCTGGATTCCTTTCATCGTGATCGTTCCCTTTTCCGCGTCTAAGCGTCCGCGTAAACAATCATAAATGGTAGCCGGCTGTTCATAAATCTCTTTCAGCATGAAATGGTCATAACCACCTTTTTCAATTGCTGCCAGTTCTAAATCAAGACTGCTGATGTAGGGCATTTGCCTTTCGTTTCCGAGATTTTTAAGGATTAATTCACCCGCTTTGATAATAGCGATTTCATAATCATTCACATAAACCACTTCTTTCGTGTATTCCAGCATGGGCGTGGCATCAGAGCCAAGAAAATGTTCGTCTTTTCCAATGCCAATTACCAGCGGACTACCTTTTCGCGCCGCTATAATTGTATCGGGATTTTCCTCATCAAGCAAAAGAATCACGTAAGCGCCGGAAACTCTTTTCAATGCAATTCTCACCGCTTCCTCCAGTGGGCATTCAGTATTTTTTTGAATGTCTTCTATGAAATTGAGCAGTACTTCTGTATCGGTTTCACTTTTAAAGCTGTATCCTTTTTTGATCAGCTCAGATTTTAGCTGCGCGTAATTTTCGATAATGCCATTATGAATCATTGCCAGCTTTGCGCTATTACTTTGGTGCGGATGTGCGTTTACGTCGCTTGGTTCTCCATGAGTTGCCCATCGTGTGTGGCCAATACCAATGTGCGCATTCACCGGCTTACCGATAAGTGATTGCTCCAGTTCAGCTACTTTTCCTTTTTTCTTGAAAACCTCTAACCCGTTTTCATTGATCAGGGCAACACCCGTGCTGTCGTAGCCGCGATATTCCTGTCTTTTTAATCCTGTAATAATAATAGGATAAGCCTCTCTTGGTCCGATGTAACCCACGATTCCGCACATAATTATTTGTATTTTTTGATGAGGCAAAATAACGAAAAAGTATTTAGTTATTGTTGTATGTAATCGGGGCGCCTGATTAGAAAAATGAGATAAAAGTTGTTCTGCTGACTTTTATGCAATATAACAGGAACTATGAAAAAGATGTAGAACTTCGGAGGAACGTTTCTCTCAATAGGTCTTCTGATTTTTTGGGCGCATTTCAAATTTTCGCCCGGATTAAAGGTTGCCAACCTTCGTTTT
>JAHEZA010000067.1 GCA_023251335.1 Chitinophagaceae bacterium
TAATTATCCCACTACCGTTACCGCGGCCTCCAATAGGCGTGTGACGGTACAAGTAATTCTTCGATTTAAATTTTCACGATGTACGCTTGGGTTAACGCTAGGAGACCCGGTATTTAGCACCACGCTGCTTCCGGGTGAAAAGTTAAAATTAAGTACTACAGACCGGCGAAGCCGCTTCACCTATGATAGTGAAACAAAACTGAGTTACCGCAGCGAACAGATTTCTGAAGAGCAATATTATATGACTGCTGTACAAAAATATATGGCAGACGCTTCTGCGGCTCAATCCGGTCAGGCGGAAAATTCTTCTGATAGCAAATGGGACTTCCATGGTGACGCAGGAGGAAGTATCAATCCCTTCAGCCTGAGCGCCAGCGCCAGTACCAAAGCCGGCGGAAGTCACAACAGCCATTCTGTTTCTGATTATCTCAATGAACAGAAATCGCATGTTCAAAGTTCGGCAATGCAAGCAGCCAACGCTACTCATAAAGCCCACGCTGTTTCTATTGGTGAAGTAAGCAGTCGCACCAATATTGAAGGTACTTCTGAAGAACATTTTGAAGCCTCATCAAGAGAGTTCTCCAACTATAATAAATGCCATGCAGTTACTTATATGTTCTACAGGCTCAATAAAAAACAAAAAATAAAATTTGAATTGATTTCAATTGAAAGGAGAGTACTTGACGATAATGCGCCTATTGGTGGCATACTGCAGCCCACAGATAAAAAAATTCCAATCGCGTTAGTGCCTCAGGATATCCCCGCCACAGTTACAATAAAAAAAGCGACAGAATTAGCAGCAGTGGGTAATTTTAATACTAATAGTGCCGGCCTTCAATTTGCCTCATATTCTGCCGCAGTTTCACCGAATGTTTTCAATCGCGGCACCTCCTTTCTTTCAGACTCAAATTTTGGAACACCCATTGACGGCACTGTGAGAGAAAGCGCTTTAAAGCAGGTGGACGAAGAACTAATTGCAAAGAACCTGATAGACAGAACAGGTAAGGTGACCAACGAAACCAAACAGCAGATTGAATTTGAATCGGAATTATCATTACCCACTCCCGGCATTATTGTGAAGGGTTGTTTGGATGATTGCGATGTATGCGAACCATTAGTAAAAGAAAGAATGCAGTTAGAAAATGATTTGCTGCGCAAACAGATAGACCTGCTGGAAAAATCCCAGGAATACAGGTGTTGCCCACCAGCGCCGGTGATTAATGACTAAGTTTTTGATCCGCTTTTTTTCACATACAGGCTTATTGTTTACGAAGTCTCGAAGCAGTTGGTCTTAAAATTTATCAATTATGATTATTACGATGCAAGGCAACTGGACGGTTGCCGTCAAATCAAAATCTGCTGCTTTCCCCCAACGTTTTATCGTTGCTGGAGCAACCATCGGAAATGGAGCATATAATGGTGTTACCACTACTCCGGCAGTAAACGTTATTGGGGACCAGTGGACTATTGCTGTTCAAAATGACGATGGTACCGGATTTCAGTTGTCTGACACCCGATTAAAATTTCCGGTAAAAAACGGGAACATTGTAAAGTTTGACATCGAATCCAATGATGCCGGGGCTGATACTGATTTTAACGACTTAATTCTCACTTGCTCCTCGGTGTTCAGCGAAAGTGATTTTTTAATTTATGGAAATGTAACGCGATATACGGGATGTATTTTCAATCCATGCATCAGGAGATGGGTTGTGATTGACACGTACACTGGTTTACTTGAAGCATTGAAAATATCTAAGCTTAAAGATATCATTCAAAAGTTATATCCGGAACGAATTCCTGTGAATCCCAATCCGCCTGATCCCGGACCCGATTTTATCCCTCTGATGATCAATTTGCAGGACGAGGTACAATTGCCTCCAAAGCTTGCAAATATTTATAAAAGAGAGATTGGTCAATCTGATACTACATTGAAAGCATCTGCGAAAACTACTAAAGCAAATACTACAGATTCTACTCTTTCCTTTTCGAGAACAGTTGTGTTGTCTGGGGCAAATGCTGAAACTAGCCAACGATTTTTGTATGATAAAGTAGCATTGGGAACTATCAAAGATTCAATGAAATTTTTATGTACCACAGATCCGGCAAATAATATAACATTGAATTTTGAAGAATACGATCGTACCTCTGCAGAACTTGCCGGCGGCCCATATACAGGTACAGGTAACCGTACTTCATTGGGAAGTACTACAACAGATATGTTTGGAAATTATATTTTCCGTTTCCGTCAAAGCCTCTCTGAACTTGCCGATGAAGTAACACAGGATATTGCAAGCGGTGAAAATCCTGCCGTTCAAATTTTACCGGATGTAATTATTAAAATTAACCAGTTGGCTCCTTTCTTTACAACTTTGTTTGAAAGCTCACCATATTTTAATATTCCTTCTTTCAAAAGAATAGATTTGTGCTTGCCGGCAAGTAAGGTCCCTTCCTCTTCTATTTGTTTTAATGGCAATTTGATAGGAAGTCTTGGTAATGTTTTCGTAGGTGGCAATCAAAATACAGCAGCAAGTACGCTGCCTGCAAATATTGACAGGAATGGATACAATAATCATTTGCGTTCTGATGGAAAAGTAACGGTGCATAATTCGCAAGCCTTGTTTAATGTGGACTGTGCCTGCTGGTCAGGAACCATAGACATGTTTGGTTGCATGTTTAATATTCAGCGGAAAAAATCGGATCCGATTATTCGTAATTATACAATTCGATATAGAAGAGCAGGTACTTCCAATTGGGAATTTGTAAAAGAAACTTACCTGCATCCCAAATTTTCAAAAAGAAATTTGCCCAATTATAATGGAGACCAGGTAGGGCCCTTCCCTACGGGTCTTGCCATAAATGGGAATGGAAATCCTAACGTAACTGTGCCCGCCTATATTGACATTCAGACAGAAGTAAATGTAGATGGTATTGATTGGGAGGCTAGCCACCTCGACAGGTACATGCAGCTCAATACAAATATTTATGATTGGGATACTACAAGCAATTCTAATCTGCCCGGCGTTATTTATTTCAGAGTTGATGGTTGGGACAGCAATGGAAAATTAGTTACAGGCGCTACTGATCTGGTTGCATTGTACATCAGCAACCAACGTCTTGACTTTGGATTTGGCGTAGTTGATTTTGTAAATCCGATTGAAAAAATTCCATGCAATTTGTATAAAATGGCTCCAACAGAACTAAACACCCTGTTAAGTATTCAATTTAAAACTAATGACCCTTACGGTTTTGTCAATGAATACCAATTGACTTTTGGGAAATGCCCATCGGCTATTAAATTAGATATTATAAGCCCACCATTACCTGAGAATCCGAATACTTCGGGGATATTAGTGAATGGTTCTAAAGCCTCAAGTACGGACGCAGACAATTGCCCGGGTTATACTGGTACTATTGAAGATTTCGGCACATCAGGCATGGTAGAAATATTGTTACAGCCTGATGCTTCCGAAGGAGGATGGCTCAAGGCGACTGAAGAGTTTGGTGTATTTGGTTATGGTCTCACAGCATCGAGGCGATCTACTAATGGGTATAACCAAGGTGTTGAAGGGACTTACCAAACCTCCGGAGCATTCTATATTATTAAAAAATAGAACGAATGAATTTTCTACTGGCAACCCTTGCTCTTTGGAGAGTAACTCATTTAATTGCAAAAGAAGACGGGCCGTGGGATGTAATTTATCACATTAGAAAAACAGCGGGAACAGGTTTCTTCGGGAGCCTGCTCGACTGCTTTTATTGCGTTAGCATCTGGACGGCTATTCCTTTTGGCTGCTGGCTGGGAAATAATTGGTGGGAAAAAGTTTTGTATTGGCTGGCATTATCCGGTGCGGCGTGTTTGTTAGAGCGAGCTACTGGAAATAAAAATAACAGCAACAATACGTTGCCCTATTACAAAGAAGACTAAAAATATTCTTTATGTGCAATTGTGGAAATAAAAGAAATACGTTTGCCCGGCCATTGAGTGGCACGGTAGCTTCTGAAAGAACGCCATCCGGTATGTGGCAAGATGTAAATTTTGAATACATCGGCAAAAGCGGCCTTACTGTAACAGGAAGCGTTACCGGTAGAAAATACCGATTCAATCATCCCGGCGAAGCACAATTAATTGATTACCGTGACGCATCCGGAATGTCAGCGGTACCCAAGCTTAAAAAAGTGAGGAAGAACGAACAGTAGTGAAAATAAAAGGCCGTACCGCTATTCGATACTAACTTGAAAAAAAATCCCACAGCTTTTTAAAACCTGTGGGATTTTTTATTATTAGTCTCTAGCGCCCGGAGGACAGTTTTTTCTTAAATAATCTGTGTATAAAGTAGATAGATGTTGGCGCGTTCCTTCGCCTTCAGAAATAGCGTGCGTTCGGTTAGGATACGGCATAAATTGAAATTGCTTGTTGTATTTTATCAATTCGTTCAGCAATGCTTCTGCGTTATCGTATTGTACATTGTCGTCTCCCGTTCCATGAATAAATAATAAATTTCCCTGGAGACCTTTTGCATAATGAATGGGCGAACCTAAAATGTAATTTTCTTTATTTTCAGGAATCAAGCCCATATACCTTTCTTCATAAATATTGTCGTAAAATAAAAGATTGGTAACCGCTGCGATAGAAATTCCAGTTTTATAAATTTCAGGATGCTGAAACATCAGGTTACAAGTAGACGAGCCGCCGCCGCTCCAACCCCACACGGCTACACGGTCTTTGTCAAAATATGGTTTTTCCAGTATTTTTTTTGCGGCCATTGCCTGGTCCCGAATATTTAATCGTCCTAATTGTCCATAAATAGATTTTCGCCATTCTCTTCCGCGAAGCGAAGGTGTGCCCCTGTTATCTACAGACACTTGAAAATAGCCGTCTTTACTCATATTTCCATGGTATAAAAAATTATGTTGAGCGCCAAATCTATCGCCAACAGTAGACGATGCCGGTTCCCCATACACATAAAAAACAACCGGGTATTTTTTAGTAGAATCAAAATTGTCAGGGTAAACCATCCAGCCGTCTAATGTAATACTATCTTCGGTAGTCACTTTAAAATAATGCACATTGCTGTTCTCAACAACTTTCATGTTTTTTGCAATGCTTTTTGATTCTTCCAATGATTTTCCGTCCGGCAAACTAATCCATTCCGCTGCAGGATAAGTTTTATAATTTGAAAAAGAATGCATTGCGTATTTGGCATAGGGCGAGATATCATAATCATTGGTTCCAACTAAGTTTGACGGTGTCAGCGGCTCTAACTTCCCTTTCCCATTGAGTTTGGTTCGATACAAATAAAGTTGGGTGGCATTGTTGGGCGATGCCATAAAGTAAACATAACCATTTTTATCATCTATACATTTGATGTTTTCGATATCATAATTGCCTTTGGTAACTAAAGATTCTTTGCCTTCCCGACCGATCAAATAGATATGCCGCCAGCCATCTTTTTCACTTACCCATAAAAAATCTTTTCCATTGTTCAACCAATCCCATCCTGTAGGGTCATCATCGTTCCATCTTGACTTAATATCAATAAAAGCTGTATCGTCTTCAGTATAGAAATTTTTGGCAACACCCGTGTTCACATCACAAAAAAAGAGCTTGCTTTCATTTTGTTTCCTGTTCAATTGTTGCAAAACCACTTGCGCAGAATTATCGGCCCATTCCATTCTCGGGATATAATGTTCCTGCGGATCACCTGGGACGTCCATCCATTTTATATTAGCATCATCAATAGAAACTACTCCTATCTTCACGGGAGAAGGCGGCCATCCCACCTTTGGATATTCAACCGGAATGACTTTTGAATAAACAGAGTCGGTAGTATTAAGCATATAATAATCACGTATTTTAGTGGCATCTACTTGCCAGAAAGCGATCCTTTTGCTATCGGGGCTCCATCGAAAGCCATCGCGGCATCCAAATTCTTCTTCATAAACCCAATCAAAAGTACCGTTTATAAATTTTCGTGTACCGTCCACTGTTAGTGGCTTTATTGTGTGAGAAGAAAGGTCTTCCACGAAGAGATTATGTTCGCTTACATACGCCGCATTTTTCCCGTCAGGAGAAATTTTTGCAAACATCAATGATTGTGATGGAAGCGATTTCCCTAATTGGGTTAATTGATTAGTAGCTAAGCTGAGTATCCAGTAATCGCCGCGTGTGTGGTAGCGCCATACTTTTGCCGTATTAGTAAAAATCAGCAGCATTTTATAATCCGGAGAGAAACTGTAAATATTAAATCTTAAAGGATTTTCAGCGCCTGGCGGAATTAATTGATCTTTTTTGACAAGGACGGTTTCATTTCCTGTCTTAATATCAGTTTTTACAATGTTGCCCTCTTTGATGATCAGCGTGGCGCTTCCATCGGTGGTCCAGTTTATTTCTTTGGCTCTAAATTGTGAGAAAGAAGTAAGTGTGCAAACAAAAAAAATAATCGGGAATAGAATTCTTAAAGGTTTAAAGGTCATATTGTTTTTTTGATAAAAATACAAAGGAAATTGTTACATCGTTAATCCTGTAGATTGTCAGATTGCTGAATGGTTGAATTCTTCTGTTGTTTGAATCGATTATTTTTGGAGAAACGTGTATGGATAGGTAATTAGGAATACATAATATTTGTTTGTTTACTCAAATATTTTTTTGATTGAATTTAAGCTGATCAAAATGAAATACAATAAATTTGTTTATGGCAGATAAGGAAAAATTACGAATTGATAAATATTTGTGGGCGATCAGAATTTTTAAAACCCGGAGTATTGCTGCAGATGCATGTAACTCGGGGAAAGTAAAATGTAATGGGACCAATGTAAAACCTGCAAAAGCCGTTACGTTAGGAGATATTTATGAGATTAAAACTGAAAATAAAAAATGGATTATTGAAGTAACTTTTTTATTACAGAATCGCTTGAAATTTGAAGAAGCTTCAAAACATTATATTGATCTTTCGCCAAAAGAAATTGCAGATAAACGCCAATCAAGCGCCTTTGTTTTTAACAGCGGAAAGAGGAAGAGCAAACAGGGCAGGCCAACGAAAAAAGAAAAACGAAAGCTGGATAACTTTTTTGAATAAGAAGATCGCGTCACTTTTTTGTGCGATACAATGGCAGAGAAAAATAGAATCGCGAACCCTTGCCAGGTTTGCTTTCTACTCCGATGCTTCCTTTATGACGCTTTACAATTTCAGAAGCAATGAAAAGCCCGATTCCAAAACCAGGAAAAGTCTTCTCACTCTTTCCCTCTACCCTGTAAAATCGTTCAAATATTTTTCTCTGGTAATTTTTATCTATTCCAATTCCTTCATCTTTTACAGAAACCAATATACGCTGTTTTTCAACAACCGACTTTACTATAATATTTCCATTTTTGGGTGAATACTTTATAGCATTTGAAATAAGATTGATTAAAACCTGTCTAATTCTTTCTCTGTCGGCGAAAACAATAGTGCTTGCATGATTTTCAAAAGCAATTTTGTGATTGGGATAAATGATTTCAAGCCCTTCGATCTCTTCTTCTATAAGGCTGTTCATATCAAATCGTTGCTTATGAAATGTGAGTGTGCCTGTTCTTATTTTTGAAACATCCAGGAGATCTCCAATGAGCGTGGTCAGTTTTTCGATTTGAACATGTACTCTGTCGAGAGATTGGACTAACACAGTATCTGCACTATTTTTGTACATGCTTTGTAGTATCTGCACATATCCTTTTATAGAAGTGATTGGAGTTTTTAATTCGTGGCTGGCCATACTGATAAAATAATCTTTCTGCGCTTCCTGTTCTTTTATTTCTTGTATATCGGTGCTGGTGCCTATCCAGAATTGAATTTTGTCCTGGTCGTCTTTTAGCGGAACTGCCCGGCTGAGCTGCCACCTGTAGGCACCGTCATCTCTTCTGAAGCGATGTTCGAAAATAAAGTTCTTTCCACCATTGATTGCATTTCTCCATTTAAGAATATTTTCTTCCCTTTCGTCAGGATGAATTACGTTTAACCAGCTATCGGGTTGTAACTGTTTTTCGGAAATGCCTGAATAATCGTAAAACGCCCTGTTAAAATAATTGATATGGCCTCGCTGATCTGACGTCCACACAAATTGGGGCATGCTGTCAGCAAGTAGCTTAAATCTGCCTTCACTTTGCTCTACTTTTTTTCGCGCAAGTACCTGTTCTGTTACATCAGAACCTACTACCATTATTCCATAAATTTTTCCTTCACTGTTGATTAATGGGTCGTATTCAAAATTGACGTAAATTTTTTCAAGTTTGCCGTACCTGTTTAATTTTACTGGAAATTCAGATGCTGAAAAAGGCTTTCCCGAATAGTATACGCTGTCCAGTAATAATTTGGCCTGCTCTATATCCAGTTCTGTCATTGACTCCAGCACCGGCTTATTCAACATTTGCCCACTTGTTTTCCCCATCAATTTCAGCGCCGATTCATTGATGATTTCTACTATGTACTCCGGACCCGTTAATATGCCAATAGAGACGGGCGCGTTCAAAATAAACCTGCGCAATCTTCTTTCACTTTTTTCGAGCGCAACGCGGTATTGTTCTTCCTGGGTTATATCTCTCAGCGTGCCAATTAGTTTCGACGGCTTGCCGTTATGATCATAAAAAACCTTGCCCATTGTACTTATGCGGGCAATACTATTGTCCGGCTTTATCAACCGGGCTTCATATTTATATGTTCCGGAAACCAAAGATTCCTCAAAAGCCTTTTTCACGATGTTGCGCCTGTCTGACGGATAAAGTTGTTTGCGAATATCATGGAGTGTCAATTTTTTAGAATCAGTATGCCCAAATATGTTCACGAATTTTTCGCTGTATTTTATCTTATCAGTAATCAAATCAATTTCC
>JAHEZA010000068.1 GCA_023251335.1 Chitinophagaceae bacterium
GGATTACCGGTGATACAGTTTTAAATATCGTAGCACGTCATTACCTGGATGAAGATCTTGACGAAGGCCTTGTAAAGCATAATACGCACTCAGGCGAATTAAAGGAAAGAGATATAACTGTATTAAATATTGATTTGGAGCAAACCGGAGTTGGAGGTATTAATTCATGGGGTACCTGGCCGCTGAAGCAATACAGGATGATATATAAAGATTATAGCTATTCTTTTATGATACAGCCGGTAAAATAAACTTGTGGCAGAAAGCATAAATCATTCTGTTCAGGGTTTTGCAGAATATGTACCTTTACCGCATGAAAAAGAAATTAATATTTTATTCAATTTTTTTCGTGGGCCTGGTAGGAATGTTTTATTTTTTACTATCATTTACCAAAGGTTATTTTGATGTAAAACTCCCGGTGATGAGCTATGTACAAAATTTTTCATTTACGGATCAGAACGGAAAAGAGGTTACCCAGGAAAATTTTGAAGGAAAGGTTTACGTAACTAATTATTTTTTTACTACCTGTAAAGGTATATGTCCTAAGATGAATGGCAACATGGTAGGCGTATATGATATGTTTAAGAATGATAAAAATTTTGCTATCCTTTCCCACACTTCCATGCCGGAAACTGACTCCGTTCCTTTATTAAAAGCCTACCAGGAAAAGATGGTTGGCAGTGAACAAACAAATAATGCCAAATGGTATTTTGTGACGGGTGATAAAGATTCTCTTTATAAAATGGCGCGTCAAAGTTATTTGCTCGATAATGAAAAGAACAACAACATCAATATCGCCGAAGCTTTTATTCATACACAGTTCTTTTCGTTGGTAGATAAATACGGCAGAGTTCGCGGCATCTACGATGGACTGAAACCGGATGAAATAGCAAAGATGGAAAAGGATATTAAGACCTTAATGAAGGAAAAAGAATCTTAAAAAACTCTCATCACCCAACAGTAAAAGAATAAAAAATACAGATTTTTATTTCCGCAGTTGCAATATTAATTTCCTTATAAATCTTTCTGTTGTGATTTTTAGAAATAAAAATTTTGGTTATTTGCTGCCTTACAAAAAACTCCCTTAATCATTTTACTTCCTGCATAGATACGAGGTTTCTGTAAATGCCGTCCAGTGCCATTAAAGTCATGTGGGTACCGCGCTCCACGATTTTCCCTTTGTCCAGAACAATAATTTCGTCTGCGTGACGAATCGTACTTAACCGGTGTGCAATTACTACACTGGTTCTGTTGGTCATCAGGTTGTTGATGGCATCCTGGACCAGCTTTTCGCTTTCCGTATCCAGCGATGAAGTGGCTTCGTCCAATAATAAAATGGGCGGATTTTTGAGCACGGCTCTTGCGATTGTAACCCTTTGCTTTTGACCGCCGCTTAATTTATTACCACGCTCTCCTATTGATGTATTATAGCCATTTTCTTTTTGCAAAATAAACTCATGTGCGTTTGCTATTTTAGCTGCATTCATAATTTCAGATTCCGTAGCATTATCCATCCCAAGGGCGATATTTTTCGCAATGGTATCATTGAATAAAATAGGCTCCTGGGTGACGATACCCATTTGATCCCGCAGCGACTTCAATGAATAATTTTTGATGTTGATCCCATCAATCAGCAATTCTCCATTCATCGTGTCATGAAAGCGCGGAATCAAATCAACCAATGTGCTTTTACCGGCACCTGATGAGCCTACCAAAGCAATGGTTTTTCCTTTTTCAATTTTCAGGTTAATATTATCCAGAATTATTTTGTCTTCATAAGAAAAAGATACGTTTTTAAATTCGATACAATTATTAAAAGATGCAAGAGTAACGGGATTGGCTATTTCTTTTATGGATACATCTTCGTTGATAAGATGCTCAATGCGTTCGATGCTGGCAGCCCCTTTCTTAATATTATAGGATGCTGATGATAAATTTTTAAGTGGCTGTATCAACTGCGAAAAGATCACAATATAAGTAAGGAAATCTTCAGCATTTAATACAAACGAATTTTTCAGAACTAGCTGGCCTCCGTACCAAAGAACCGCGACGATTGCCAAAAAAGCCAGGACCTCAGTAACCGGAGAGGCAAGGTCGCGCCTCCTGATTGCCTTATTTTTTATAGCCAGTAATTCGTTATTCTGATCATCAAATTTTCTAAACTGATCATTTTCTGCATTAAAAGCTTTTACCACACGGATGCCACCCAGGGTTTCTTCTATAGTGGAAAGAATATCCGCTAATTTTTCCTGGAGCATCGTGCTTTGCTTTTTCAATGATCTGCCGATTCTTCCAATAATAAATCCTGCCACGGGCAACAGAATTATTAGGAATAATGTCAATTGCGGACTCAAAACAATCATAGCAGTCAAGAAAAGAATAATGGTTACCGGTTCACGACAAAGTGATTCCAACAGGTTTACAGAAGAGGTTTCCATATCACTGAGATCATTGGTGAGCCGACTCATGATATCGCCTTTTTTCTGGTCATTAAAATAACCGATAGGAAGCGCTAATATTTTTTTAAACATCGCAGTCCGCATATCATTTACGATGAGGTTGCGGATAGGAGTCAGGATATAGATAGAAAGATATAAAAAGAGATTTTTTAAGAGAATAAAAATTACAATTAAAATACAGATAACGCCAAGGGCACGTATTTCTCCACCAGGGCCCTGGATCAGATGGACCATCCAAAGTTTAAACTCGTCCATTGGATGAAACCCAATGCTAGTTGTAAGATTACCTAGCTTATTCTCTTTTTTAAAAATGAGGAATAAAAAGGGACTTAATAATCCAAGCGATACTACCGAAAAAAGATTAGAAAGGATATTGAATGTGAAATAGGTAAAGATCAGTTTTGGGTATTTGGATACATACCTGAAAATGGTTCGTAAACTCTTCATTTATTGTTTTAAGCGCGTATTATAATTGCAATAACAGCAAAGTAACTAATAAAGTAACTAATTTTACCATTCTTCCCCGATTACTATCGGAATACTTTATAAGCGGAATAGAAGTAATAAATTTTATAAAATGACAGAAGGCAAAAGACAAAAGCAGGTAGCGATCGAGATTGCAAAAGAATTGAATGAGATCTTTTTAAAGTTGGGAATTACGATGTATGAAGGAGGCATGATCTCGATTTCATCAGTAAAAGTAACTCCCGATTTGTACGAGGCCCGGATATACCTTAGTTTTTTCCAGGTAAAAGATGCAGATGCGGCGCTAGAGAAATTTAAAAGTCTCGGCGGCGAAATACGTGGTGAGTTGGGCAAAAGAATGCGCCATCAATTGCGGATTATACCGCAGCTTACTTTCTACCAGGATGATACGTTAGATTATGTTTTTAAAATTGAAAAATTACTGGATGATATAAAGAAGAGCCCCCAGCCTCCTAAAGAGGGAGAAGGAAATGCAACAGATTTAAATGGCCAGTAAATTAATTACCCGATAAATAAATTATCTAATAAACTAATTACTTCTACATCTTGTATCTAAAATTCGCCTGGAGATATTTTAAAGCAAAAAAAAGCACTAACGCGATCAATATTATCTCGTGGGTTACTGCCGGCGTAATTGCTTTTTCTACTTTGTGCCAGGTATTGGTATTAAGTGTTTTCAATGGTTTTGAAGATTTGGTAAAATCTCTGTATTCCAATTTTTATGCGGATGTAAAAGTAGTTCCGGCAAAAGGAAAAACTTTTGTGATGACCCAGGCGCAGCTAAATGCCATTCATAAAATGCCCGGCGTATCCGGCACCTCTGTTGATGCAGAAGAGAAAGCCCTTTTGCAAAGTGGTGAACAGCAAACGGTGGTTTTATTAAAAGGGGTGGACTCTAATTATTACCAGGTTTCGGGAGTTCCTCATAAAATGTATCACGGTGCCTTTAATGTGGGAACAATAGACAACCCCAAATTAATTTTGGGTGCAGGAATTGAGAATGCGCTTGGAATTCAATCCGACAGAAATCTTTTTCCGGTAACAGTTTTTCTTCCTAAAAAAACAAATTCCAGCAGTCCCGATCCACTCTCAGCTTTAAGTGAGGGAAACGCAACAACTTCCGGCAGTTTCGCTATTCAGCAGGATTTTGATAATAAATATGTAATCACCAACCTGGCTTTTATGAAGCAGCAGATGAATTATCAGCCTGACGAATACAGTGCCCTGGAAATTTCATTATCAAATCCCGACCAATCGGAAGAATTTGCCAAGACGCTTCATCGAAAATTGGGAGATCAGTTTAAAGCCCTTACCAAGTATCAGCAAAACGCCAGTCTCTATAACTCTATGCGGCTCGAAAAATGGTTTATCTATGCGGTACTTACTCTAATTCTTATCATTGCCGCTTTCAACATGGTAGGCGCGCTGACCATGTTGGTACTGGAAAAAAGAAAAGATATTAGCGTGCTCCAATCTTTGGGGGCGGACGGTGCCTTAATCAAAAAAATATTTTTGAGCGAAGGGATCTTGCTTGCTGTAGTGGGCGCAGGGACCGGGATTATTTTGGCACTGGTTATTGCATTTTTGCAAATGAAATTTCACCTGATTAAACTAATCGGGAATTCTTTTCTAATTGATTATTTTCCGGTTAAGTTAGTTGTTACAGATTTTATTCTGGTGGCGCTTACTTCCCTGGTTATTGCTTTTTGTGCTTCCTGGTTTCCAGCCCGAAAGGCTTCACAACAAATGTTTAATTTAAAAGCGTAGCATTATTTTTAATCTTTCGCTGAATAAAAATATTGGATATTTATTGGTTTACTGTTATTGGCGTTGAAAATAATTCTTTTTAATTTGCCCGAAAAGAGCATTGTACTACTTCTAAAAATATTTATCAATTTTTAATCCATAAGTGATCAATAAATTTTCACGCTCCGTGCGGCTAATTTTATTATAGGCCAATGATGCGTTAATAGCAAGCCATTTGTTAAGTTTGATTGAAAGGCTATTGTTCGATTTTAAAATATAGTCATCGAACGAAGCAAGAGAAGGTTGATAAAATTCTGCCGCGTCAATCACCAGGATATCTTTGTAAGCCCAATGGAATTTCAATCTGAAAGAATTCCTTACTGTTTGATAAACATCTTTTCCGATCACCGGATCAGTAAGATCACTACTTTCATAAACAAAACCATCGCTGAGGGATAAATTAAGTTCCGGTTTGTTCAATAGACTATAAGCCACACCCCCACCCAATTGAAAGCGATAGTTCACTTTTAAGGAATAACTTTTGTCGAAAAAAAACAGCCCCCAATAATACAGCCGTTTTACATCTTTTAAATAGTCAAGGTTGGCAAAAGCGGAATAATCATTGTTAGAAAGTTGTTTTTGTTGCTGACCATATACCCAGCCGGCGGCAGTATTAAAATTTAATTTTTTCTGACTTATTTCATAAGAAATAAGATTGTTTGAAACAAAAGAGCTTGCATCTTTCGTCTGGTTAACGGTACCTGTGGAGGCAAAAGAAAAACGGTGATGTGTAGAATCATTAAACTGGGAAAAAGCGGTTTGGCGGCAAACGAATAAAAAAAATAGACAAGCGATTTTGTACATAGCAAAAAAGTTATGTTGAAAATATATTGATTGAATCGTAAGTCAGCATACTGCGGCTGGAACGGAAGGAATATAAAAAGATAAAATGACATTAAATCAAAAAATATAAAAATAGCGTGACGTACGAAGATTAGAATGCCGTTAAAGAGATGTTAGGGAAATGACAGATGGCTGCGATTTATTTCTCAATTTATTGACCAAAACGCAATTCCTGGATTACCTGCTTCTGATTTTTTTGTTTTACGTAAATCATCGTCCGGAAAGTTCCGTTTTTGGTGATCAAATTTCCTATACAATATTGCGAATCGTCATTTTTGCTTTGATGAATTACATCAAAACTGCTCACAGAGTTTTTAGTAAAAAAATCACGTATTACCTGCTCTGCCTTTTGTTTAGAATAAGAATTGCTTTTATCAGCAAAAGTAATTTCTACTGTTTCGTCAAAATACTTTGCCACTTCCGTCGCATTTCCCGATTTCATCGCATTGATGATATTTGTTAACGATATATAGAAAAATGATGAAAATAAGATAATTGCTAAAAGGCAAAGTGTGGGTCTTTTCATGATTCTAATTAATAGGGGGTTATCAATTTTATTGATCCAAACCGGTACTAAATTTAAACAAAAAATTGCAAATATGTAAGCCTTTATTAATTAGTTTTGAAAAATGAAAGCAAAAAAAGTAATCTTAATTATCATGGATGGATGGGGCCTTGGCAAGAAAAAAGAAAGTGATGCCATCCAGAACGCGAAAACACCATTTGTAAGTTCACTTTATGAAAAATATCCTCATTCTACATTAGTTACCTGCGGAAGAGCGGTTGGTCTGCCTGAAGGACAGATGGGTAACAGTGAAGTGGGGCATTTGAATCTTGGCGCTGGACGTGTTGTTTACCAGGAACTGGAGCGCATTAATGTGGCCATTGAAAGCGGGGAATTCGAAAAAAATCCTGCTCTTCTTGATAGTATTAATTATGCCAAGGAAAACAAAAAGCCTTTACACCTGATAGGACTGGTAAGCGATGGCGGCGTTCATTCTCACATCAATCATTTGAAAGCCCTCGCAACTATTTGTAAGAAACATGGTCTGGAGAATGTATATATACACGCTTTTACTGATGGACGAGATACAGATCCAAAAAGTGGAATTCACTTCCTTGAAGATTTGCAACAACATTTGGATAAAACCACTGGCAGAATTGCTACGATTACGGGAAGATATTACGCTATGGACCGTGACAAAAGATGGGAAAGAATAGCAGTGGCTTATGATGCGCTGGTAGATAGAAAGGGTGAAATATCGAATGATCTGTTAGCATCTGTTAAATCATCTTATCAAAAAGACGTTACCGATGAATTTTTAAAGCCAATCATCAATGCGGCTACTCCGGATTCGGGAATACAAAACGGAGACGCGGTAATCTGTTTTAATTTCAGAACAGACAGATGTAGGGAAATAACGGAAGCGTTAACGCAAACCGCTTTTCCAGATCAGGGCATGAAACCTTTTCAATTGCATTATACAACTATGACGCTTTATGATCATCAATTCAAAAATATTCATATTATTTTTCAAAAGGACGACCTCGTAAATACAATTGGGGAGGTGCTGGCGCAGCATCATAAGAAACAAATCCGGATTGCAGAAACAGAGAAATATCCACACGTTACTTTTTTCTTCAGCGGTGGAAGAGAAAAGCCTTTTGAAGGAGAGAAACGGATTATGATACCTTCTCCAAAAGTAGCTACTTATGATTTGAAACCCGAAATGAGCGCCTTCGAAGTAACGGACGCGCTGTTGCCAGAAATTAAAAATCAATCGGCAGATTTTATTTGCCTGAATTACGCCAACGCAGATATGGTAGGCCACACCGGTGTCTGGAATTCTGTAGTTAAGGCAGTAGAAACGGTAGATAAGTGCGTAAAAGAAATCGTTACGGCCGCTCTTGAAAATAACTACACTGTTTTTCTAACTGCCGATCATGGAAATGCTGATTACATAGTTAATGAAGACGGAACTCCCAACACAGCCCACACCAAAAACCTGGTTCCGTTTTTTATAATTGATAATGAATGGAAGGGAAATATAAAGCCGGGGAAACTAGGAGATTTGGCTCCTACAATTCTTACCATGATGAAACTGCCCATACCAGCCGAAATGAAAGGGGACATTTTGATTGATTCTGAATAAATTTCGACATTTAAGGCTGTGAAAGCCGGAGGGGTTTCTTCTTCTAAAGATGAAATTCTTTCATTAAAAAGGCTTTTTCAAGCAATAAACGTTGTAGTCTTTTACCATTTATACTAACTTATAGCCATTGATAATTAAAGAAAGAATTTTGATGCAGCGTTTTGCGATAATAATTGTCTTACCTTAGTAGGGTTAAACAAGAACAAACTATGACGGAAGAGTCGATACTTCAGGGTTGTCTTGATAACCTACCATTTGCCCAGGAAGAGCTATACAAAAGATTTAGCCCGAAAATGCTGGGGGTGTGTTATCGTTATGCGCATAGCAGGGAAGATGCTGAAGATATGCTTCAGGAGGGGTTTATAAAAGTATATGCACAAATACAGCAGTTTAAGGGATCAGGTTCTCTAGAAGGCTGGATACGAAAAATAATTGTGCATACTTGTATTAACCTTTTGAAGAAAAACAAGAAATTTTCAGATAGTGTAGATTTGGTGTTTGCATCAAATATACGGATAAACGAAAACAGTATCCCGTCTATGCTTCAGGCAAAACAAGTGGTTGATTGTATCAGGCTATTGCCCATCGGATACAGAACGGTATTGAATCTTTACGCAATTGAAGGGTATTCTCACAAAGAGATCTCTTCAATTTTGGAAATTGAAGAAAGTACCAGCCGATCGCAATATACAAGGGCAAGGGGATTGCTGGAAGAGATACTTATAAAGAAAAAAATATTGCAGAGGCCGAGGGAAAACATTAGGATGGCTTCCACGAAATAGGACATTTTTTTTAAAGATAATCTTTAATTACCACTAGCTGAATGAAAGAATGATGGACAGAAGATTCGATATGATGGATTTTGAGCAATCTTTAAAAGATCATGCAGATCAATTTAGATTAATACCTTCCAAGCGTGTATGGACCGGGATTTATAATAACCTTCACCCCGGAAGTAAATGGCCTTCTATGGCGATGGCAATCGTCATTAGCCTTACACTTATTTCCGTCGGGTATCTCAATAATACTTCCAAAAAAGAAACACTAAGAGTGGCAGCTTTGCCAACTATACACATAGAGAGTGCAAGCAACGATAACAGTAA
>JAHEZA010000069.1 GCA_023251335.1 Chitinophagaceae bacterium
TCAGCAAGAACTGCTTTTTCCGCATCTTCCAGTTTCACGCCTTTTACCAGTTTTCCATCTATGCAAATAAGCCCGGCATCGGTGCTTCCGGAATTATAACATTCTATACTGCTAAATAATTGTTGTTCTTTTACCAGATTTTGAAACAATCGTGACGAGGTACCCCCTCCAAGAATTTCAGAAATCACTTCAGCCGCATAATACCTTTTGTCGAGCCTTGATGACATGTGCCAGCATTTGTAAAGTGCGTCCAGTGGCACTTCCGCAATTACTTCTAGCCGCCTTGGTTCAATTTGAAGAGGCTCCTGTTTTATATTTCTTATATATTTATTTCCGGCTGGAATATCGCCAAACCATTTTTGCGATAGTTCTTTTACTTTATCGACTGATACATTTCCGGCCACGGTCAATACAGCATTTGCAGGCGTATAATGTTTAAAGAAGAAATTCTTCACGTCCTGCAGTTTGGCATTTTCGACGTGGCTTAGTTCTTTACCTATCGTCATCCATCTATACGGATGTTCTTTATAAGCAAGGTCGCGAAGTTTATGCCATACATCGCCGTAAGGCTTATTGATATAATGCTCTTTAAATTCTTCACAAACTACTTTTCGCTGTACTTCCAGCGAGTTTTCATTAAAAGCAAGTGAAAACATCCGGTCACTTTCCAACCAAAAAGCAGTTTCAATATTTTCAGCAGGCAACTGACAAAAATAATTTGTAAGGTCATTAGTGGTATAAGCGTTATTTTCTCCACCGGCCATTTGCAGTGGCTCATCATAAGATTCTATATGCACGCTTCCGCCAAACATCAGGTGCTCAAATAAATGCGCAAAGCCTGTCTGTAGTGGGTCTTCATCTCTTGCGCCTACATCATACATCACATCAAGCACGGCCATCGGCGTACTTTTGTCTTCATGTACAATCACACGTAACCCATTATCTAAAACAAATTTTTCAAAATGAATCATAGCTGCAAAAATGCGTCAATCCAGCCCATTTTCCCAAAAAGAATTGGAAAAGAAAAGTGAATAAAATATTTCAAATTCTTCCGGCTTATGGCTTTGCAAAACTTGAATGCATTTGATACAATAATTAAAAAGGCTACAAATGGAAAATGAAATCAAAATCAATATCTTTATTTTCTAAATGACAAAAGAAAAAAATAAACCATATTTTATTGGAGTTGATATCGGTACCGGCAGCACCAAAGCCATTGCCATGGACAGTAAAGGAACAATTATTGCAGATTCTCAATTGTATTATTCTACCGAAAATTCTAAACCAGGGTATTCGGAACAAGACCCCGAAATTATTTTGGAAGCTTTTAAAAAATGTGTTCATGAAATAGTAGGCTCTGTTAAATATCCACCAATATCTATTAGTTTAAGCAGCGCTATGCACGGGCTTATTGCAGTAAACGAACAAAATAAGCCCATTTCTAATTTGATAACCTGGGCCGATACACGAAGTGAAAAAATAGCCGAGCAAATCAGGAAATCTAAAGAAGCAAAAAGTATTTACAAAGCCACAGGAACGCCGATTCATCCGATGGCTCCGCTTTGCAAAATGATTTGGATTCGGAAAAATCAGTCCAGCATTTTTAAACAGGCTTTTAAATTTATTTCCATAAAAGAACTTATCTGGTTTCGCTTATTTGGTGTTTATGAGATAGACTATTCTATCGCGTCCGCAACCGGTTTGTTTAATATTAATACATTGCAATGGCATAAGGCTTCCTTGAAATTATGCGGAATAAATTCAAACCAACTTTCAGAACCAAAGCCAACTAATTTTATCAGGAAAAATGCAGATGCTTCAATATTAAATTCATTATCTCTTTCTGCTGAAACTTCTTTTTGCATAGGCGCAAGCGACGGTTGCCTGGCCAATTTAGGAAGTTATGCAATGGACAAAGGTACAGCCGCTTTGACTATCGGAACGAGCGGCGCCGTAAGAATTGCCAGTTCAAAACCGGTTTATAATTTTAAAGAAATGACTTTTAATTATTTGCTGGATGATAAAACCTATATCAGTGGCGGCCCTGTGAATAATGGTGGAAATGTGGTTCAGTGGCTACTTGAGAGTTTTCTGAATATTAAAAATCCTTCCGAAAAAGATTATGAAAGATTATTTCTGAGAATTAATTCGGTTCCTCCCGGAAGTAAAGGATTGATTTTCTTGCCCTATTTATATGGAGAAAGAGCACCGGTTTGGGATGGAAGGGCAAGCGGTGTTTTTATGGGTATAAAATCATTTCATACGCAGGATTATTTTTTGCGTGCCGCTTTGGAAGGTATTTGTTATTCGATGAACCAGGTTTTACAAATTGTTGAGAAATCAACTCAAAAAATTGATAAACTGATTGTTGGTGGTGGTTTTATTCATTCCAAAACATGGATGAATATTTTGGCAGATGTAACAGGAAAAAAGCTTGTGGTTTTTGAAACCCAGGATTCATCAGCGGTTGGCGCGGCGTTATTGAATATAAAAGCAATGAAAATGATCAAAAATTATTCTTCATTAAAACCTGCGGTCAGTCAAATCGTGAAGCCTGATTTAAGAAACCGGAAACAGCATGAAACTAATTACACGGTATTTAAAAGCCTATACGCCTCATTAAAAGAACAAATGCAGCAGGTATATCAAAATAAAAATTGATAATAAAAGTTGCTTTACTGCCAGGCATTTTCCAAAAACCTAACCCAGTTTTTATACATAATATTTTCAATATCATTTTCAGAATAGCCACGCTCTTTTAAAATTGCAGGAATTTTTTGCAGATCCACGATGGTATCTAAATCAGCAGGACCCTGCTCTGTACCGTAACCGCCATCCAAATCAGTTCCTATTCCTGAATGAAGGGAATTGCCAGCCAGTTGGCAAACATGATCAATATGATCAATAACGGTTGAAATATAAACACCTTCATCTTTGGGATTTGATTTTCTTCTAATCCAACCGGGCTTCAACATCCACGCATCAAAAGCGCCGCCAATAATTGCTCCGCGTTCTATCAACACTTTTATTTGCTCGTCAGAAAACTGCCTGTTGTGCGGAACCAACGCACGGCAGTTATTGTGACTTGCCCAAACGTGCCCGTTAAAGTTCTCCAATGCCTCCCAAAAACTTTCATCACAAAGATGAGTAGCATCTAAAATAATATTTAGTCTTTCCATTTCCTTTAATAACTCGCGTCCTTTATTCCCAATTCCGCCATCAGAATCTGTTCCATACGCATACACGCCTGGTCCGTAATGCGCAGGGCCGATCGCGCGCAATCCATTTTCATAATTCTTTTCAAGGCATTTCATATTCACAATGGAGTCAGCTCCTTCAAGGCTCAGGATATAACCAATTGGTAATTCTTTTGTATTTTCTTTTTTCCACCCTTCTAAATGATTTTTTAATTCCCCGGAATTTTTTATCTGAATCATTTCTCCTTTATCCTCCATTGCCTTGTACCACGCTAATTGCCCCTGCGTCTGTGCCCACGCTTGTTCCTGCGAATTCCATCCATGTAATTTGCTTCCCGGTTTTACGAATCTCGCTATCATTGTTGCCACGCAAATTCCAATATTTCCTTTGCGCATTTCCGGTAAGGAAACAGTTCCATTACATCTATCCGGTTTATCATTCATTCCTTTTTCTCTTTCGCGAATATGCATAACCGTTTGGGTAAGATCGCGGTTCCATTCCATGGCGTTCATGCTGAGATCAAGGTGAGCGTCGAAAATTAAATCAGACATTGTGGTAAAGGTTTTTTAGATGCTACATTGCGGAATTGATGAATTGCTGAATTGATGTATTGCTTAGTAAAACAACAAATAATTTGATTTTGTATTCACAACAATAAAACAATTTAAATAGTAATCATTTTTTTCCTTGCCACAACATTCCACTTATCAACTACATTTCCATTTTCTACAATCACAGCTTCATCATACAAAGCAACTGTCGGGCAAATGTGATAAGGAATTCCATACAGTACATCACCAACATGAATATTTTCCCAATCTTTTACAATCACCACCAAATGCTCTTCGCTCTGTGATTTCACTTCATAATTTTCTAAATTCAAAAAAAATATTCTTTTTGAAATTGGATTTTCTGCCGCAACAGATTTATGCCCAAGATCGGTTGTGATAAGCCCTGGTGCAGGTTTGGAGATAACTCGTGTTAACAGAACTGCAGCAAACTCAAATGGCTGCTCTTGCAACAAAGTATCATATCCATAATCCCACAATAAACAAGTTCCGGGGCTGCAAAATTCTTCTTTATGTAATGCATGTGCTGTAAATGTTGGCGTTCCTCCTGCGATTATTTTTACATCCTGCAAATCAGAATTATTGATTATTTGTTGCTTTACTGCATTTATTTTTTCAAAGGCTTCTTTTACTTTATGTTTTCTAACTTCAAAATCTTCATCGCGGATATGGCCATCGTAAATATGCAAGCCCCGGAAATTTATGTGTGATAATTTTTGTAATTCTAAAAACAGATCAAAAAGTTTTTCTCCGGCTTCAATTCCTGTGCGGTGCATTCCGGCATCTACATCAATAAAAACAGTTGCTTTTAAATTTTCTTTTCCAAATAAATCGTTCAACATATTTGCAGAATCGAAATTGTCAATCAAAGAAGCAAATTGAATATCACGATATTTTTTTATTAAAGAAATAAACCGTTTTGCTTTTGAAAGATTCAATTGATAAGCGAGCAAAATATTTTTTGCTCCGGCTTCTGCAAGCATTTCTGCTTCAGCGATTGTAGCGCATTTAAATTGAGAGATCCCGGCGGCTATCTGCATCTTTGCTATTTCCGCCATCTTATGTGTTTTCACATGGGGTACTAATCTTTTTGCATCACCTGCAATGTTGATCATGGTTTTGATATTGGATGCCACCCGATCTTTATAAATAAGCAATGCCGGCGAATCAATTTCGTCCGGATCATTTAATTCGTACCATTTTTCTCTATTCATTTTCAACGTGTATTTCAGTTGTTGATTGGGTAATTACCATTTTAGTACCCTCATTATAAAGTTCAAATATTGCTTCAATTTCTACCGGAATATTGCCGGGTAAAGAACCCATGCCCACTGCGCTTCTTACGCCCACTCCATTTTCTTCGCCCCAAATTTCAGCAAACAATTCACTGCAACCGTTGATCACAAAAGGATGTTGCTCAAAATCGGTTTTACAATTCACCATACCCAACACCTTTATAACACGCCTGATTTTATTGAGGCTTCCAAGATTGGCTTGCAACGTACTTAATATAGTCAGCCCTGTCTGGCGCGCCGCGAGTTTTGCCGCATCAGCGTTAATATCAAGGCCTACTTTTCCTTTTATTAAGATGCCGTCTTCCAATACAGGGCCATGACCGGAAACATAAATTAAGTTACCCATCTGTAACAAAGGTTTATAAACTCCTTTGGGTTCCGGAGGTGGTGGTAACGTAATTCCTGAAAGTCTCAGCATTTCATCGGGTGTTTGTGGCATAAAATATATTTATTTGTATTTAAAAATTTAGCAGTAAATAAACAATTTTTGAGGTTTTATATTTCCTTATTTTTCAAAAAGCAAATAGCATCATTGGTGTTTTCATCATTCAAAGTTAGCTATTTATCCGTCGTCCGATCTTGGTACTGACGGCTACACAAAATGATTTAAAATTAAAACACCTGCCAAACCTGCCACAGAAACAATTGTTTCCATCATGGTCCAGGTAAGAAAAGTTTCTTTAATAGTTAAATTAAAATATTCTTTAAACAACCAGAATCCGCCATCATTTACATGTGAGAACATCAGGCTACCGGCGCCGATAGAAAGTACCATTAATTCAGGATGAATGTGTTCGTTCACTCCGAGAATAGGCAACATAATTCCTACGGTCGTTAATCCCGCAACCGTGGCAGATCCGATACACACACGGATGATAGCGGCAATCAGCCATCCCAGGATCAGCGGCGACAATTGCATGTCTTTTAATAATTGCCCGATATAAACACTCACGCCTCCATCGCTCATTATCTGCATAAAAATTCCTGAACCGGCGATAATTAAAAGGATGACGGAAATACTTTTAAAGGCGTCTTCCAATTGCTTCATAATTACCGGAATTTTATTGCCCCGTTTCACTCCCAAAAAATAAATAGCTATTAACACAGATAACAACATCGCTATATTCGGATCTCCTATGAATCCCATTGCTTTTCCTACAAAACCTGTTGGTGAAACAAAATATAAAATTATAGCAGTTACCGCTAAGAGAATCACGGGCATTAAAGCAGTCATCAAACTAATTCCAAGTCCAGGTAATTCGTTTTCGGGCATTGCTTTTATCTGAAAAATATCATTGGAGGGATTAGGATGGTATCGCTTCAACGTTTTCGCAAACAATGGACCGGCAAGAGATATAACCGGTATGGCGATAATAATTCCATAGATCAACGTTTTGCTGATACTGGCATGCAATTGTTCGGCGATAGCAGTAGGGGAAGGATGCGGCGGCAGGAAACCATGAGCAACGGAAAGCGCCGCCAGCATGGGAACGCCAACATATAACAATGGTAAACGTGTAGTAGCAGCGATAGCAAAGATCAATGGAACTACCACAATAAAACCTGCTGTATAAAACAAAGGAATGCCAATGATTAATCCAGCGAGCGCCATTCCCCATTGGATATTTTTTGTACCAAAAACCTTGGTGAGCGACGCGGTTATTTGCTGCGCAGCGCCACTATCAGCCACCAATTTTCCCAGCATCGCGCCAAAACCGAGAATGATTACGAGCGGACCAAGGGTATTCCCGATTCCCCTGGTGATAGCCGACGAAATCCGGTGAATATCCATCCCTACTGCAATTCCCAATCCGATACTTACCAGCAAAAATGAAATAAACGTATCTATTTTAAAATAAGCAACCAATAAAATCAACAGCAGAATGGCTACCAAACAGAGCAGTAAAGGCATAATTAAATATTAAATCATATTAAAGACGAGTGACCGATTGAGTTTTAAAGATAATTGAAAAGTAGAAAGCGAAAGCCGGAAATTATCAGAATCGCTGACAATGGTAATAAACCCAAACAGCAATTTGAGTAAGAGTTTTTCATTATTTTTAATATCATTTTGATTGGTTCAACTTACAGTAAAACAACAAAAAACCATGAAAACGCTTCTAATTATCCGCCATGCAAAAAGTAGCTGGGACGATCCTTCCCTTTCTGATTTTGACAGAACCCTTACTGAGCGCGGAAAATCTGATGCCGCCATGATGGCCAAAAGAATGATCAGCAACTCAATTACAATAGATGCTTTCGTTTCGAGCCCGGCAAAACGTGCAAAAAAAACAGCGAAACTTTTTATGAAGGAATTTGGAAAGGATGGAAAAGTTCTATCGCTAATACCTTCTTTGTATGAAGCCTCTGTTAAAGATTTTTATGCTGCGGTTGAAAATTTCGATGATAAAAATAATACCATTGCATTATTTTCTCACAATCCCGGAATAACCCAATTTATCAATTCACTAGAATGTTCACCAATTTATAATATGCCTACCTGCGCCGTGTTTGCGTTAAAAATTAAAACGAAGCATTGGAAAGATTTTCGCGAAGCTGAAAAAGAATTTTTGTTTTTTGATTATCCAAAAAATATAGCGTAAAAGATTTACCCACGAACATCCAACGCATCTCTCAATCCATTTCCCAAAAGATTAAATGCCAACACCAAAATCATAATAGCAACGCCCGGAGCCAACGCCAGCGCGGGATTGTGCGTAATAATAAAATTGTAATTTTCTTTCAACATCAAGCCCCAACTCGGTGTGGGAGGCTGAATGCCTACTCCGAGAAAACTTAATCCCGCCTCAATAATAATAGCGCTTGCGAAGTTAGCCGCCGCAATTACAATCACCGGCCCCAGCACATTCGGAAGAATATGACGGATAATAATTCGCAAATTTTTTAATCCCAAAGCTTTTGCTGCCTGGATATATTCCAATTCCCGTAAGGCCAAGACCTGTCCACGAACCACACGAGCTACACTCACCCACATCGTTAAACCCACCGCGATAAAAATTTGCCAAAAACCTTTTCCAAGAGTAAGTGTGATCCCAAAAACCAGGAGTAAAGTAGGCATGCTCCAAATTACATTGATGAACCACATGATGATATTATCCGTTCTGCCACCATAATAACCTGCAGTAGCTCCAAGAAAAATTCCTATGGAGATAGAAATGAGTACTGTTATTAACCCAACGGCAAGGCTTACACGAACACCTACGAGTAAGCGGCTAAGGATGTCTCTTCCAAAGGTATCAGTGCCCAGCCAGAATGTTTTTGATTCGATAAAATTTTTATCAGCCAGTTCATTTTTTCCATACGCTCTTTCTTCCTGCAACCCTTCATCAATAAATTTTTCCACGTAAACAGAATCGCCTTTTTCTTCATAGCTATTGACAGGAACATATACATACTTGTCTTCGGCGCCAAACAGTAATCTTTTAAAAAAACCTGTATTGAAAATCTGTTTTTCTTTCTTTACCCGGATAAATAATTGTGTATGCCCTGGCCTGCTGGCCATGATTTCTACTATCTGTCTATCAGCATTGGGTGTGGAGTCTGTGCCCAGGTAATAAGCAAAAATGCCGACAAAAACAGCCAGGCAAATAACGATTAACCCGGCCATCGCACCTTTATTTTTTTTTAATCTTCGCCACGCGTTTTGGGAAAAGGAAAAAGATTGTTGCATCGCAATAAAAATAGATAACTTTTGCTTTAATATGCGAATTGTATGGAATTGATTTTTTTTATTTATTCTGAACTTTAAAAAAAGT
>JAHEZA010000520.1 GCA_023251335.1 Chitinophagaceae bacterium
AACAGCAGATGTACTCTAATAGTTTAGCCCACTTTGATAGATTGGTAATTGCTGATTTTAAAAATTCGGGAATCATTATTGCGCGATATGTTTATACATCTAAATTTAAAACTATGGGACTAATTATTTTTTCTATAATCGTTGGTATCGCCCTTATAACAGTTTTCCTCATCTTCGTGGCCAGGCGAAAAAAAACAATAGAAAAATTTCCCGAAAAGCATAAGGTGGAAAGAAAATAGGATTTGTCACCTTTTTTTTTGTGTTCGCATAAGGTAAATGTTTTTCGAGTTGGTATGTCAAACTACATCTTCAGAATATTGAATCTTACAGCCGGAACAAGAGTGTAGAAAAAAATGATGTCAATCGCTTTGGCTTGTATAGTGGCATGATTTTATATAAAAAATTCATAATCATCATTCATTTTTAAAAATTATCAATTATGTTTTATCATGTAAAAGATTTACAGTTTAACGCAAAAGTTTCACGTCCTGATCCGCACTTCGCCTCGCTATTGCTGGAGCAATTTGGAGGGGCAAACGGTGAATTGGCAGCTGCCTTAAGATATTTTGGCCAATCGTTCGCTGCAAAAAATCCTTATCCGGATAAGTACGATATGCTGATGGATATTGCTACTGAAGAATTTAGCCATCTCGAAATTGTAGGCGCAACTATTCAGATGTTGCTTACAGGCATAAACGGCGACTTGAAAAACGCTGCTGAAAACGCTGAGATAATGCAATTGATGAAAGGGAAAGGCGCAAAGGAAGACATGATTCATAGAAGTATTAACAATGAATTTTTGGTGGGCAGCGCCGGAGCTCCCGCGTTTATAAACGCAGAAGGAGCCGCATGGACCGCATCTTATATCAACGGCGATGTGCAGGGTGATCTCACCAGTGATTTGCGGTCTGATGTAGCTGCTGAAACCCGCGCTAAGATGGTGTATGAATATTTACTTCAATTTACAGATGATCCTTCCGTAAAGGATACTTTGCGTTTTCTGATGACGAGAGAAATAGCGCATTTCCAAATGTTCCAGGCGGCTTTGGATTCTATCGAACCTAATTTTCCGATGGGCATTCTACAAGGAGATCCCCGGTATAGCAATTTGTATTTTAATTTTTCGAATGGGAATGATTATCGTGGCCCCTGGAACGAAGGTAAGAGCACAGAGTTTGGTGAAACTTATCAATACATTGCCGATCCGATAAAACATGTTATGGAAACTGATGCGCTATTGAATCAAAAGGCCCAGGGAACAGACCGTACCGAACAGTCTGTGCAAAAGCTCAATAAAAAAATAAGCAAGATTCGAAGCGAAGAGGTTAATAGCGCTTCCCCTGTTATGAACTTACAATGGAACAATGGGAAAAAAACAGGTTCAGCAAACGGAAATTCTAAATCTAAAATATCAAAGAAAATCACTGCGCCTAAAAGCGGCAACGGTCAGAAGAAATAAAAATTACATGAGAGAGAAGCAAATAGAAAAAGCGGATCTGTTAGAAATCACTTACTACACGGATCCGCTTTGTTGTTGGAGTTGGGGCTTTGAACCACAATGGCGAAGGTTATTATATGAATTTAGGGGAAGAATAAAATACCGGTATTGTATGGGAGGATTATTGCCAGAGTGGAAAAATTATCATGATGCCGTCAATTCTGTGACACGGCCGATACAAATGGGGCCGGTGTGGATGCATGCGAAAGAAATCTCGGGAATGCCTATAGACCAAAATATCTGGATGCGCGACCCTCCGTCTTCTTCATATCCATGTTGCATCGCTGTAAAATGTGCAGCGCTACAATCCGCAGAAGCAGAAGAAAAATATTTAAGGCTGTTGCGTGAAGCGTTGATGATAGACGGTGTCAATATTTCCAGGCAAAAACCACTTTTAGGTGTTGCAAAAAATCTTGCGGGTACTTTCGATGATTTTGATTTGGATCGTTTTAAGGACGATTTAAACAACGATAACGGATTGGAAGCATTCCGAAAAGATTTGCAGGAAGCGCAATATCTGCACATCACTCGTTTTCCGACATTAGTGATCAAAAATGAAAATAAAAAAGGAATGTTGATTTCAGGATATCGTTCTTATCCTCTATTAATAAATGACATTCAGCAAATCGCGAATTTCAAATTTGCTGAAAAAATTGGTTTGGAAAAATACAAAGAGTTTTGGCCAGCCTTAATTAAAAGAGAATTACAGGAAATAATATAAACGGGCCTTGCTAATATTGCAAGACCCGTTTTGCCTCTGCTATAAAAAACCAAATAAAGCGCCGTATGCGTCTTTTTCATTTAGCGCTTCTTCATTGATCGAGGCTTCAGCGATTTCTGTTGGCTTATCATTTGTTTCTTTTCTTCGCTTAATGTTTGTTCTAATAAAGCTGCAATTTCAGTCTCTCCCAACCCTTTCTACATGCCTTTTGTTACTTTGCAGGCGGTCTTCCAGCGCTTCAATTAATTCTTCGGATGTTGCTTTTTTTATCATTTTGGGAATGGCCTTTTCAGCCCAATAATTTCCTTAAGCTCATCCTCAAAAAGTTGTCCAGGATCTTTTTCTTTTCCCTTTTGTTGTTTTTGTTGTTGATGATTTCATTGATTGCTTTCCAGATTTTCAAAAATAAAGTGTAAACAACTTAATGATAATATGTTAATAGTGTGCCGGATCTTTGTGACTAAAAGAATATAAGAATTTCGACGAGAGACCTTTTAACATGTTAACATACTTGCCTTTGGCGCGGTGAATTATCTCCTCAATTACTGCGCTGGGATATAGTAGAATTGCGGAATTAATTACACGAAGGTTTTTACATCTTCCTGGCGAGTTACTCTTAAATCTTTTCAATCAAGACAGACAGC
>JAHEZA010000521.1 GCA_023251335.1 Chitinophagaceae bacterium
AGCTCATACTTTTTTAAATGAAGAACTGGTTTGCCTCTGATAAAATTTTCAATTCACTTTATCCCAAACCTATACAAGAGGTAGCAGAAAAACATTGGACACAGCTTGAGGTTGCAAGAAAATCCGCCGCTTTTTTAGCGGTATCGCCGGATGTAAAGGTGTTGGATATTGGTAGCGGCTCAGGAAAATTTTGTTTAACAGCAGCCCATTATCATCCGCAAACATTTTTTTACGGAATTGAACAAAGGGCAAATCTTGTTGAACTTTCTACTGAACTGGCACAAAAACTCCAATTAGCGAATGTGTCCTTTATCTGTGATAATGTTGCCAATATTGATCTTGAAAATTTTGATCATTTTTATTTTTATAATTCCTTCTACGAAAATGTAGCAGGCACGCAAAAAATAGATTCTACCATCAAGTATTCAGACGAATTGTACAATTATTATAATCGTTATTTGTACAAACAATTAAATAAAAAATCTCCCGGAACAAGATTGGTTACCTATCACAGCTTTGGAATTGAAACACCCCCCAACTATGAAATAGTACATACAGATTATAATGAGTTTTTAAAATTCTGGATTAAGGTTTGAAGAACTTCATTTTTAAAAATTAACAAGGCGGCAAAAGAGTATTTGCCGTCTTGTTTTTAAGGTTCGAATATTTCAAAATTTGTCAGGCAAAGGCCTTATCTCCTTTTTTGTAAGGCAGATCACCATTGTAGCTTCCCGGCCTTTCTACATAGCGCCTTGCTTCTGTACACCCTATTTCTGAAGTAAAATAACCAAGCAATGAAAGCTCTTTCATCATCTGGAAATAATAATCCGGATTTTCGCGCCTTTTGTCGGCGATTGGATCTTCACCGGTAAAGTTTTTTTGCAACACCATTGCAGTTCTTTGTTCAGTGGTTAATCCCTCTGTATACACATTAATTTTAGAATTATAATCCTTTACTTTTTTATCAAGCTCCACCAACAAGTCGTGTCGCTGCTGAGGGGTGCTTTCCATAAATGATTTTCCATTTTTATCTTTGGAAGCATCATCCAGTTTGGCCAATCCTTCATGAAATATTTTTTGGTCAGGCGCTTCATAGCAATCATTTACCATCACGGTCATAAATTGCCCAACTTTTGCTGCCTTGGCGCCGGGCGTTTTAGTTGCTGGTAAAATCGTTTCAGCAATTTCATTCAGCAACGAAATATCTGCGTCTGAAAAAACCATAGATACGCCTGTCTTAGTTTTGCATCCGGATAAAAAGGCGGTTCCGCCGATCATAGTTCCTCCTACAAGGAGCGAAATATATTGAACTGCATCTCTTCTGTTCATAATAAATAAAAATTTAAAAATTTAAACTTCATAATTAACTTCAAAGCCTTTGCGGTAATCACGTTTCACGAATTGATTTACCTCATCAACATTGGTAACTTTCATAACGTTATTATCCCATAAAAGTTCTACATAACGTGCGGGATAATCGAAGCCCTTGCCGTTGGCCCGGGGCCTCCTGATATCATAGCCGCGGATAGCAAGGTTACTCATTAATAATGCTTCTGTCAATGGCCCAGCCACATCAAAAGAAGAATCTGTTTTACCTTTATCGTAACCGGCTATCGCTGCTTCAACCCACTGCGCATAATGGCCTTCCGCCCCACCAGGCACCCTGGCATATTCTTGTTGTACCTTAACTTCATTCGTCTTTGAGGTTGGAAGTAATTGGGGATTAGCTCCATAAGTGCTACACATCATTTTGCCCTTCGTTCCAATAAAATAGGTGCCATTACCTCCATCGCCAAAAGTTTCGTTTGGTCCCAACTCCTCTGGCCTTTCCGGTTGTATGCCGCCGTCCATCCAATGTACTTCAACCGGGCCTTGTGTTTTATTTGTTTTTGGAAATTTCATAATTACATGACTTGACGGAGGACAACTTTCAGGAAAATATCCTCTTTGGAATTCACCCACGTACACGCTTCCTACGCTTGCCTGCACAGAATTGATATATTGTAGATTCAACACAGCAAAAGCGGGCTGTACGATGTGACATCCCATATCTCCTAACGCTCCGGTTCCATAATCCCACCAGCCGCGCCAGTTAAAAGGAACCAGGTTATCAAAATAATTTTTTTCGGGAGCGGTACCCAACCATAAGTTCCAGTCTAACTCTTTCGGAATCGGAGTAGCCGCTGTGGGTCGTTGGATTCCCTGCGGCCAAACAGGTCGGTCGGTCCAGCACCAAACTGTATGCACATCTCCTATAACTCCGGCATCGTACCATTCCATCAATTGCCTTACGCCATCGCCGGACGATCCCTGGTTGCCCATTTGTGTAACTACTTTGTATCGCTTTGCCGCCTTCGTTAGCATACGCGCTTCATATACATCATGGGTCAACGGTTTTTGTACATATACATGTTTGCCCAATTGCATGGCTGAATAAGCAGCCACTGCATGTGTATGGTCGGGAGTAGAGACGGATACGGCATCAAAGTTTTTATGTTCTTTATCAAGTAGCTCTCTCCAGTCTGAGTAAAATTTTGCTTTTGGAAAATTCTTTACGGTAGTGGCGGCCCGTCGAGTATCTACATCGCAGAGATAGGCTATATCAGCTTTGCCGCTTTTATAAAAATTGGCGATGTCACTTTCTCCCTTTCCTCCCACACCGATACTTGCGATGGTTAAGCGGTCGCTGGGTGCTAAAAACCCCTTTCCTCCTAAAACGTGCCGGGGAACAATCATAAATCCAGCGGCAGTGATGGCGGAATTTTTTAAGAAATCTCTACGTGATGGATTTAAAATCTTTTTATTTTTTTGGTCATCCATAATTTTTTTATTTGAAATGGTAATTAGGTTTTCTGAAAAAAA
>JAHEZA010000070.1 GCA_023251335.1 Chitinophagaceae bacterium
AATGATACACGTAAGTTCATATTCAGGATGGAAGTGAAAAGGAGCATCGAAACATCTTTTATCAAATTTTTTTATCAAAAAAGAAGAAGTTCCAGGAGCAGAAAGTATTTCAACGGATGCTTTCGACATTGCAAATCTTGTATTTCAGGTAGAATAATTATTAAAAATAGGATAAAATTCTCCAATATAAAGACAATATCTTCATTTTCTTTCCGGATAGAACAGACTTATTTTGCTGAACATCTTCCTGTTATGGAAACTTCGCAATTGCATTTGCCCGATTTAGATAATATGGTCTCTCTTCCTGAAAGCCAAATTCAGGAGTTCCGCAAAAAAGGACATACTGTTACAAGGGGATTATTATCTCCTGAAGAGATAGATGCATATCATGAAGAGATATCTGCTGCTGCCCTGAAATACAATACAGAAAAAAGAAAAATGGAAGACCGCGATACATATGGGAAGGCTTTTTTACAAATCATGAATCTGTGGCGTCGAAATGAAAATGTGAAAAAGATTGTTATGTCAAAAAGACTGGCAAAGGTGGCTGCTGATTTGCTCGGAGTAAAAAACGTGCGTATCTATCATGACCAGGCATTATTTAAAGAACCGGGCGGAGGGCCAACACCCTGGCACCAGGATCAATATTACTGGCCGATAGATACGCACAACACCCTTACCATGTGGATGCCGTTTGTAGATATTGATGTAGATATGGGTATGCTCACTTTTGCATCCGGTTCGCAAAAAAAAGGAAGTGTTTTTAATTATGAGATTTCCGATGAGTCCGAACAGGAGTTTGATAAATATGTGCGGGATAATAAATTTGAAATAAGCCGTGCCCAGACCATGAAAGCTGGTGATGCTACATGGCACTATGGATTTACAATTCACAATGCACCGGGAAATGAATCCGATAAGATGCGCGAAGTATTTACAATTATATATCTCGCTGATGATGCAAAAATTGTCCAGCCAAAAAATTCATGGCAACAAAATGATTTAAAATCGTGGTTGATGGATAAAGAAGTAGGAACATGTGCTGATTCTGAATTGAATCCATTGGTTTTATGAAGATTACTTTAAATCGACTCCCAAGACTCTATAAAGCGTTTGAAGATTTGCCGGCAGGAAAAAATGCAAATGGAGCAATATAATTTAAATGAAAAACCAGGAAATCCAAGTAACCGAAATCTCAAGTCCGGAATTTGAGAATGATTTTTTAAAGTATATTTCCGTTGAATCCAAAAATCTCAGTGGGCGGGGCGATATTTGTGTATTCGTCCCTCCCGGAGCTGAAAAGCTCACTGATTGCCCATTGGTTATTTTGCTAACCGGAGTGCAAGGACACTCCTGGAGTTGGTCATTAAGAAGTGGCATTCATTTTTCTGTTTTGGAGATGATCAAAAAGAAGTTGATTCCGCCGCTGGTGATAGCCATGCCCTCTGATGGATTATTATCGGGCGATGGTTCAGTCTGTCTTCTTCCCAATAATTTTAATTTTGAGAAATGGATAGCCGAAGATGTGCCGGTAGCCATAAAAAAATCGATTCCTGCAATTAGCGGAAAATCTAAATTATTTATCGGAGGATTATCGATGGGCGGTTTTGGTGCCTTTAAAATAGGAGCAAAATATCATAACATCTTTACGGCAATTGCGGCGCATTCTTCTATCACTAACCAGCGGGAATTAAAATTAGTTGCAGAAGAAAATTTCTCAGACTTTGAACAGGAAGACAAATCTGAAGAAGGCGTACTGGATACGCTTCTGAAATATAAGCATCATCTTCCCCCCTTCAGTTTTGATTGTGGTGCCGCTGATACACTTCTTGAAAGTAACAGGCTGCTCCATCAGCAATTGATAGAAAATAATATAGCTCATGATTATGAAGAATATGAAGGTGGCCATGAATGGGCTTATTGGCAAGAACATATCATAGATTCCATGCTTTTCTTTTCGAGGTATTTTTCCGCAGAAAAAGATGTGGAAGTTTATATGAATGAATTGAAACAAGATTGCTGAGCCTTTTACCGGTATCATTACGATTTCATATTTCCACCTGTCAGTGGGTTTAAAGCTTAAGAAATTAACAAACTACATCCTCTCACGTCACTCAAATCTCTTCTGCCCAACACTTCAAACGTACCATCTTTGTGAATTTTCCCTACGTCATCTGTAGCGATAAAGCAACAGGAATAGATATTGGCGAGGTCAATTATGTTGATTAATCCGCTTAATGGTTTTAAGGTTTTTGACGATGAACAAACAGCAAACGGATCGTTGTATTCTCTCACCAACACTTTCATCCACGGCGGCGTACGAAAGATTCCTTTCCCCCCGGAATAAGCCTGTGAAAGCAATTCCGTCATTCCATATTCTGAATGAATTGTTTTCAACCCCAACTTGGTTTTTAAGGAAACATGCACTTCTTCCCTGGTTATTTCTTCCCGTTTTCCTTTCATGCCACCTGTTTCCATCACGATGGTGTTTTGCAGTTTCATAGGATGATTTTCGGCAAAGTCGAGCAGGGCATACGTAACGCCAATTAATAAAGTTGGCTGGCCAATGATTTCATTATGGGCCAATGTTTGGTAGAGTTTTTCATGATCGTGTAAGTAAAACCCGCTATTGCGGTTGTCACTTTTCTTTATAAGATCTTCTACCATTGCAATGAGAGAAGAATTTTTCCTTTCCAGGTATCCCGGTAATAAACCAAGAACACACCACTTCGATGGGTTTCCGTAAAATAGTTCAAAGCCTTCAGTAAAACTTTGTTTATAAAGAGACATATTTTTTACCAAATGATTGCTGGTATTGCTTCCTGTGGTGCCGCTGCTTTCAAAAATAATTTCCGGTTTAAAATCGGTTGTCGCTACTTTGTGCGTCTTAAAAAAAGAGATTGGCAAAAAAGGAATTTTATCGGTTGCTGTTACCTCATGCGGCATAATCCCCAGGGAATCTATATATTTTTGATACAACCCATTATTGCTATATTGCCAGTGAAAGATATCCAGGCACAGGGAGGAAAAGTTATAATAACTAACATTAAAAATTTTATTTTCCCAATCTTGTATTTGTAACTTTTTATTCAGGTTTTAATAATTAAATTTGGAGAATTAAAATACAAAGATGCGATACACTCTCTTATTTTCAATATTCTTATTTATAACATTCATATCCTGCAGTAAAGAGAAATATAGTACCACACCTTCATTAGCCTTTAAAAACGTAAGTACTACTGAGCTTCATTCAGGAGAAATAATAATCTTTACCCTTTCTTTCACTCATAAAGGTGATTTGTCAGGTAATATTTTTGTACAGGAACTGGTGCCGAAGTGTTCGGGAAACGAAATAGATTCTATTAATACCCCTTATGACATCCCTACTTTTCCTGCTTCTGAAAATCAAAAAGGTGAAATCACTGTTACCTACGGTTACAACGTGGCAGGATATAGCCCCATTACGCAGCCGCAATGTTCACCAAGAAATGATACTGCAATATTTCGGTTTGTTTTAAAGGATAATAAAAATCACGTAAGTGATACGTTATCTTCTCCACCGGTAGTTATTTATGCACAATAAATATTTATCAATAACGTGTGGATCAAGAAATTTTTTGAGTTTATTTTATTTGGCAGCATTTTTATTGCTTTGTGCGCGGTTGCCTTTTGCATGGAGACCAACATCGTGTTAGGAGTTCCTTTAAATCATTTTAGCTTTTACTGTTTTGTTTTTGGCGCCACGCTGGCTCAGTACAATCTTCATTACGTTGCAAAAAAAATAGCCGTAAAAGATTCTGAGCGACTGAGTTGGTCCCTTAACAACAGAAATATTCATCTCATTCTTTTAATGACAGGAATAGCATTGATTCTATTCAGTTTTTTTACTTTTCATTTGAAACATTATGCAATCCTTATTTGCCTTGGAGGTATCGCATTTTTGTATTCATTTCCTGTTATTCCGTTTGGTAAAAAAAAGCGCATTAAAGATTACGGTGTTTTGAAAATTATCACCCTTTCTTTATTGTGGACATTGGTAACGGTGTGGTTCCCTGTGAACAGCATGAATGTTGAAACCAACATTTTTATTTTTGTTTTTGTAAAAAGATTTGTTTTCATGTTTATTCTTTGTTTACTGTTCGATGTAAGGGATGTCGAAATTGACAGTAATCAACAGATCAATACGCTGGCCGTATTTCTGGGAAAAAGGAAATCCTATTTTTTGGCATACGCTTCCTTGATTGTCTTTGTAGCATTATCTGTTGCCCAGTACCATTATTTTCCACAGTCAGCATTTCTTCCTGCGATGCTTCTGTCTGCTGCCGCCACTTTTGTAACGATAGAAATTACTAAAAAAAGTAATTCTGATTTTGTTTATCTCGCGGGTATTGATGGAATGATGCTCTTGCAGGCAGCACTGGTTTACCTATTCAGCTTAAAACAATAAATTTGCATTTCATAAAAAAGAAAATTAAATAATTACCAATGGCAAAAGCAAAAAAATCACTTTTTAGTATCAGCGATAAATCAATGGATTTTCTTCGGACTTATATGAATACGGCATCACCCGTAGGTTCTGAAACCGCAGGCCAGAAAGTTTGGCTTAACTATATCAAAAACTATGTGGACGACACGTTTACCGATCCTTATGGAACCGCTGTTGGGGTTGTTAATCCGGGCAAAGCGTTTAAAGTAGTTATCGAAGCGCACGCAGATGAAATTAGCTGGTTTGTAAATTATATTAATGCGGAAGGATTAATTTATTTGAAAAGGAATGGTGGAGTAGATCACCAGATTGCTCCATCACACCGCGTAAATATTCATGGAAAGAAAGGAGTTGTAAAGGCAGTTTTTGGATGGCCTGCCATACACACGCGGCATGGAAATAACGGTGAAAAGGAGCAGCAACCCAAAGTGGAAAATCTTTTTTTAGACTGCGGCGCAAGGAATAAAAAAGAAGCAGAAGATTTAGGAATTCATGTAGGCGCGGTAGTTACTTATGCAGATGGATTCGATGAGTTAGCTTATGGAAACCTCATCGGACGGGCGTTTGACAATCGCATTGGCGGATTTATGATTGCTGAAGTAGCCAGGTTATTAAAAGAAAACAAAAAAACAATTCCATATTCCTTGTATATCGTAAATGCAGTACAGGAAGAAATTGGCTTGCGCGGCGCAGAGATGATAGCGAGAAGAATTAAGCCTGATGCAGCAATCATAACGGATGTAACACATGATTCTACAACGCCTATGATCAACAAAAATATTCATGGGGATACTGCGTGCGGAAAAGGTCCTGCATTAACATATGGTCCCGCTGTTCACAATAAACTATTGGGCTTAATTGAAAATGTAGCCGCGAAAAATAAAATCCCTGTTCAGTTGCAGGCGGTGAGCCGTAGCACCGGCACCGATACGGATTCGTTTGCTTATGCTAATGATGGCTGTCCTTCAGCATTAATCTCAATACCCTTACGTTATATGCACACTACGGTAGAGATGCTTCATAGAGATGATGTGCGGAACACCATCAGGCTTATCTATGAAAGTGTATTGGCACTAACTCCTAAAACAAATTTGAGTTACTTTTAAGAACGGAATAAAATTTTTTGAAATCAACAAACGAAGAAATAATCAGGAATCTTATTTACTAATTAACCAATAAACCATTCGATGAAATGCAAATAAGAAACGACTGGACAAAGGAAGAAATCTCTGAAATTTACAATACGCCTTTATTAGAGCTTATTTATAAAGCGTCTAACGTTCACCGTGAATACCAGGAAACGGGGGAGGTGCAGGTATGTACCTTGCTTTCCATAAAGACCGGTGGCTGTCCTGAAGATTGCGCTTACTGCCCCCAGGCCGCGCGTTACAACACTGGCGTGGATGTACAGGCTTTGATGAAGAAAGACGAAGTGCTGGCTTATGCGCAACGGGCAAAAGATGCGGGCTCAACAAGATTCTGTATGGGCGCTGCATGGCGCGAAGTAAGGGATAACCGCGATTTTGACCGTGTACTCGAAATGGTAAAAGGAGTAAACAAAATGGGAATGGAGGTTTGCTGTACAATGGGGATGCTTTCTGAAAGCCAGGCAGAAAAATTGCAGGCTGCCGGTTTATATGCATACAATCATAATGTGGATACATCTGAAGAACATTATGCAGATGTTATTACCACACGCACTTATGACGACCGCCTGAAAACATTAGGTAATGTTCGCAAAGCCGGTATCAGCGTTTGTAGCGGTGGCATTATTGGTTTGGGCGAAACTCATGAAGACAGAATTGGAATGCTGCATACTTTATCAACATTACCTTCACATCCGGGAAGCGTTCCTATCAATGCATTGGTACGGGTAAAGGGAACACCGTTGGAAGGCAATCAGAAAGTAAATATATGGGACATGATAAGAATGATTGCTACGGCAAGGATTATCATGCCGAAAGCAATGGTACGATTAAGCGCAGGCCGTACTGAAATGACGGTTGCCGAACAGGCATTGTGTTTTATGGCCGGCGCCAATTCAATATTCTCCGGAGAAAAATTATTAACCACACCCAATCCTGATTTTGACCAGGATAAAATGATGTTCGAATTATTAGGATTAAAACCAAGAGAATCTTTTAAAGATGCCGCTACGGCAGCTGAAGGAAGTTTTTTTTGATGTAGGCAAAATTGATAAGATAGAAATCGTGCATTCTGTAAAAATCAGGACTTACGTCCTTCGTTTTTACGTTGGGGTGGTATTGTCTATTCTTTTACCGGGTATAAAAAACAGGAATACAACTATGCTTATCAAACCAAAAACCGCTCCATACATAAATACGGCTGCATGCCCTTCTTTATCCCATAGCTGACCAGCCACTATACTCGCAATAAGCCCTGTAATACCCAGAGTGGCAGCATACCAGCCAATACCGCTTGCTCTTAAATGTTGGGGAACAAAATCGGCTGCCATTGCCTTTCCAACCGAACGAAAAATGCCCTGGTACAATCCATACAGGCAAAACAGTATGCCGATGAGCCAAAGATTTTTCGTGTAGGCGAAACCGGTATAGGTAATGAGATAAATCAATAAAGCGATGAGCAAAATATTTTTTCGCCCGAATGTATCGGAAAGGTTTCCGGCAGGATAGGATATGAGCGCAGCAACCAGGTTAAAGGCAGCATAAATAAGAATGGTATCTTTAAAAGACACGCCGAGATATTTTACTTGTAAAATAAGAAATGCATTGCTTGAGTTGCCAATACCAAAAAGCCCGATCACGAATAAATATTTCCAGTAAGAAGCAGGAAAGTTTCTGAACCGAAGATCAATTTTTGATTTCGATTTTACATCTGTCTTTTTTTCTTTTACCAGAAGAATCATTATCACAGATAATGCACCGGGTATGATGGCGAGATAAAAAACAGACCGGATATTAAATTCCCAGAAAAACAACAGCGCTACCGCAATCAACGGCCCAATGAATGCACCGAGGTTATCTCCGGCACCTTCCAATCCGAATGCCTTTCCCTTGTGTTGTTCATCGGTGGAAGAAGCAATCAATGCATCGCGTGGCGCAGACCTTGTGGCCGAGCCCATGCGATCAAAAAAACGGGCGCCCAATACCCAGGGCCATGTAACAGCAAGTCCTGTAAAAGGTTTGGCTAAAGCTGAAAGTATATATCCAAACAAAGCAATCGCTTTTCTCTTTTGCCATCTATCCGACAACCAGCCCGAGAATCCCTGTACAATGTTTTTTGTCGCCTCGGCTATGCCTTCTACAATGCCTACAATTCCACCACTTGCTCTAAGAGTCTGTGTGAGAAAAACCGGTAAAACCGGGTAAAGCATTTCTGAAGATATGTCGCTGAACAAACTGGTTAGGGCCAGTAAAAAAGAATTTTTAGTAAGGCCGGAGAATACACCGCCTTGTTTGCTTTTTTTCATGGATGATGATTAGTCTTGTAAAATGCTATTTCGTTTTTTGTTTCTCTTTGCTTTTTAAAAAGTAGGAATCAAGAGAAAAAGCACCCGATCCGTTTATTATTAAAAAAATAAGGCAAAGCGTCATAGCAAAATCGGTTCTGTAATCATGAAACATTGGGAGAAAGCCCTTCTGTAACAGCAGCGGCCACTTGGTGTAAACAAATGCTACCACCATATCTATCAACAGCGGCATGGCTGACCATCTTGTTTTAAAACCAAGTATCAACAATGCGCCAAACACAATTTCGACTATGCCTACAAACAGCGCCCAAAATTCAGCATGCGGAATGCCAATCTTCATGAATCGTCCAACACCTAAGGTATCCGCATACAAAAATTTTTGTATCCCTTCCAAAAAAAATACAAACCCCGGAATGAAACGGATCAGAAATAAGGATTTATAGAGAAAAGAGTTCATCATTCTTTTGTAAAATTAACTTTTCCAACGTTTATTTTTACCTGATTTTTTTCCGATCATCTGCAAAATCCGGATCTGCTCTTACAGTCTTCGCCATATTTGATAGATTTCAAATAGTCTGTATAATCAAAAGATTGAATTAAAAAGGAGAATCTCTAAAATTTTTATTTTTATAGTTTCAGGCTTCTGTATTTTCGTTATGCGTTTTTGCCGCATTTTAAATCCATAAAAATGAGTGCACGTAAATCTTTTATAAAGCATGTTGATAATTATGATCAGGTAAGTGGCCTGAGCCTTGAGAGGATAAAAGCTTTATCTGATGGTGTATTCTCAATTTCATTAACCTTATTGGTACTTGATATTAGCATACCCGTTCATGATCAAATCAAAAATGAAAGTGACCTGGCGAATGCTTTTGTCAGTTTATT
>JAHEZA010000522.1 GCA_023251335.1 Chitinophagaceae bacterium
AAAAGAGATTAAAGTTGCAAAACTTTCGTTCAAATAACAAACCTATTTTTGTAAAAACTTCATTATGAAGATATTTGTTTCGGCAAATGACCAGCAAAAGACTGAATTGATTTCACTCAATAGGGATCAAGATAATGAATTGGTGTTTTCAGCAAACCTTCCTAATGATAAAGATTATAAGATTTTTGATGTTTTTTTTATTTTTTCAGATTCTTGGGAAGAGTTGAGTTTCCCAAGTCTTGAATCGAAAACAGTTTTCATAAATATGGTTACCGAAACGTTGTATGAAAATGATTTTCCATCAAATGTAAATCGAATTAATGGATGGCCCGGATTTATAAAAAATGAATTGTGGGAGATTGTTTCATCCGAACCGGAAACCGTAGAAAATATTTTTAAATCACTGAATCGGCAAATTACTTTTGTTAAAGATGAACCGGGGTTCGTGGGCGCCCGGGTCATCAGTATGATTATTAACGAAGCCTTTTTTGCCTTAGGTGAAAAAATAAGTTCCATGAAAGAAATAGATGCGGCGATGAAATCAGGTACTAACTATCCACAGGGACCTTTTGAATGGGCTGGAAAAATAGGTATTGAAAATATTTATGGGTTGCTTGAAAAATTGTCAGGAAAGGATGAGAGATACTATCCCGCGCCCGCGCTAAAAAAGCTTTATTTGGAAGTGTCTGGGAATTTGTAATTTATATGACTTAAACGAATTTAATGAGCTATATTTTAAATATTCATACCACTACTGAAAATGCAATTGTCAATTTATGTGAAGAAGCAACCGTATTGAAAACGCTGGAAAATTCAGATCCAAAGAAGCACGCTTCCTTTCTGCATGGGGCAATAAGACAGATTTTAACGGACATTGGTATCCAGCCAAATGACTTATCGGCTGTGGGTGTAACAGGTGGCCCCGGTTCATATACCGGCATACGGGTAGGCCTGGCAAGTGCAAAAGGATTGTGCTTTGCGTTAAATGTTCCCCTGATTGTTTTAAATACACTTGAAGTAATGGGGCTTTCGCTTATCGAACTAGTAAAAGATAAAAATGCCCTGTATTGCTCAATGATAGACGCGCGCAGAATGGAAATTTTTAGTGCAGTTTACAACTACGATTTAAAGGAAGTTATTCCGCCATCCGCAATTGTTTTATCTGAAAATACTTTTCATGATCTATTAGAGATGCAACCTTTATATTTTTCCGGATCGGGCGTTCAAAAATTCAAAGCGCTAAATTTCCAATTACCCAATTCGCATTTTTTCCCCGATCAATCTGTTTCCTCTGTAAGCTTGGGTACCTTATCATGGAAAAAGTTTCAAAAAAAAGGGTTTGAAAACATCGAAAGTGCGTCGCCGATATATCTGAAAGAATTTTACACAATTGAGAAATAAATAATAGAAAAAATACATTTTAATATTTCATTACAAACTATATCTATTTACAATACGTACTTTTGTTGTTGAGGAATTTATTTCTTATTAAAATCAATTATCATATCATTTAAACCAAATTTTATTATGACTACTACAGTCCAAAATCACCCGCCCGCACATTTGGAACATGGCAGCGAAAGCGAATCGCTAAAAAGGATGGATTACTTAAAAATAAAAAAAGCAGCCCTCGTCTTAAGAGCTTTGAATCACAAACTCAGGCAATTGATACTCAAAACAATAGATGAGCATAAGCGAATTACCGTTACTGAACTTTATGTAAAATTGCGCCTTGAACAATCAGTAGCTTCGCAGCACCTTGCCATATTGCGCAAGGCTGAAATTGTAAATACAGTGCGTGAAGGCAAATTTATCTTTTATACAATTAACGAAAAGCGAATTGATGAAGTCAACAAGTTCGTACAAAACCTGGTAGGATAATTTCCGGTATCGCTTTCCAGAAAACATTCTTTGAATTATATATGGTTGCCTTATTTAGGACTTTCTTAAATAAGGCATCTATTTTTTTAATATTTTTTCTATGGTTATTCAACAAATTTATACTGGCTGCCTGAGTGAGGCATCATATTTTATAGAAAGTGAGGGAGAAGCTGTCATTATTGATCCAATAAGAGACACGGACAAATATTTACAACTGGCACGCGACCATAATGCAAATATTAAATATATTTTTGAAACACATTTTCATGCTGACTTTGTGAGTGGGCATTTGGATCTCAGTAAGCAAACGGGCGCTGTCATTGTATATGGCCCGTATACAGAAACCAAATTCCCGTTTCATCTTGCAAAGGATGGCGAGGTTTTTAAAATTGGTAATATTAGTTTGGAAGTGATTCACACACCTGGGCATACCGTCGAATCTACGTGCTACCTTTTAAAAGATGAAAAGGGTAAACCGTATTGTATTTTTACGGGAGACACATTATTCATTGGAGACGTTGGCCGGCCAGACCTGAGCAGTGGAAATCTAACTAAAGAAGAATTGGCCGCAATCATGTACGATTCTATCCAAAACAAAATAATGCCTTTGGCGGACGACATTATTGTGTATCCCGCGCATGGTGCCGGCAGTAGCTGTGGTAAAAATATTGGTACTGAAACCCAAAGCACGATTGGAATTCAGAAAAAATCAAACTACGCGTTGCAGCCTCAGACAAAAGAGGAATTTATAAAGGCCGTTACAAAAGATCTCGATGACGCCCCTCCTTATTTTAGTATTAACGCGAAAATTAATAAAGAAGGCTATTATAACCTTGATGAAATTAAATCAAAAGGGCTTACTCCTATTTCAATAAAAGAGTTTAAAGAAAAAGCCGCTAACGGAGGTGTTATTGTTGACACCAGAACAGCCACA
>JAHEZA010000523.1 GCA_023251335.1 Chitinophagaceae bacterium
CGGACCCGGAAAAATAAGTGTGGATGTGATGATGGGGAAATAATTTCGAATCGTCAATCGTGAATCGGCAACCGGCAAGAGGGATTTTTTTTTGTTAATAATTATTTGCTCAAAAAATGTTCACTTCCAAAACACAAATACGAATTCATTATGCGCTTACTGACCAGATGGGCGTGGTGTATTATGGGCATTACTCGCAGTTATACGAAATAGGTAGAACCGAAGCCTTGCGCGGCCTTGGTTTGACATATAAAGAAATAGAAGCTTCCGGGATACTGATGATGGTTACAGAAATTCACAGCAGGTTTTTACGCCCTGCAGTATATGATGATTTGATAACGGTAGTAACCACCGTAAAGGAGCTGCCCCTTCATCATAAAATTGTTTTTCACAGTGAAATCTTTAACGAAAAAGAAAAACTCTTGAATGCAGGTGATGTAACATTATATTTCGTGGATGCCAAAACCATGAAGCGAACCGGTATGCCTGAAAGTATAAGAGAAAAGTTGGTTGGCTTTTTTAACTGAGGCATCTATCTCGTAGACGCCGATAAGGATAAAGAAAACTTTATTGAATTGAACGGTATTCCGTTCGGAAGTTATAGTGCGTCCACAGATCAATTCGGTGGTTCCTGGATTTTTAAAGAGGGAGAAAAGAATAAAAACTGAGCCTGCTTAATCATTCTTCCATTTCCCCGATTTTTTCAGATAACGGATAGACACATAATAAAGCAGTAGCAGCGGCAATATGATCATTAATAGCAAATCCCGTCTGTCGCTTTTATAGTCCGTTAGCTGCGGATATTTAAAAAGCAGGATCAGGGCTATGCCTGTAAGCCAAACATATTGCGTATTGTATTCTTTTAATAGCCACCGTTTCCAATGAAACTTCATTGAACGGGTAGTATTTGAGAAACCCTTCAGATTTGGTATCCACCGGTTAACCCGCGCACAATAATTATCAAACGTTTCTCCAAATTTTTTTCTTAAAAAATTCTCTTCGGCCAATACAATAGTCTGATAGATAAATAAAAAAAACGGTATTATTATAAAGGTATAAAATAGTGAATTGGCAAGAATGCCCACGCCCACCAGCATTAAAATATTGCCCACATATAAAGGATTGCGGCAATGCTGAAAAATACCATTGGTTACAAGCTTTTCGGCATATACCTTTCCGCCTTTACCTCCACGTATGATATAAGCCAACCCGATGGTAAAGCCACGTATCATCTGTCCGGTAAAGGTTACTAACAGCCCGGCCACAATAGCCCACACATAAAAACGGGGACCGAAGTATTGCTCACTGAACAGGGGCGGAGACGGAATGAATAATAGTAAATAAAGAATAATGAAAAGCCAGTTGCGGTACTTAAAAAAGAAATTTCCAATTTTTATCATGATGCTTTTTTTGCAATAATGCCTGTAAAATTGTACCATTTAAAAAATATTTCACAATTCTGAAAACCTACATCTTTTAAAAGTGCAATATTCTCGCTTAGTTTATATGGGATAAGGACATTTTCCAGTGCCTCTCTTTTTTGAGATATTTCCATTTCACTATAATGGTGGCGTCTTTTCATATTGTAATAGTATTTGATGAAGTCGCGGTTAAATCCACTATCTTCAGCAAGAATCTTTTCTACAATGATTAACACACCATTCGGGTCGAGGCCGGCCGATATTTGTTCAAGGAGACGTTGCCGGTGCATTGGGCGAACAAACTGGAGGGTAAGGCACAATATCACAACTGAAGCGTTTTTGACAGGAACTTCTTTATTCAGATCAGCTACCACTAATTCGTAGTTCCGCCCTGAATCCAGCGCAATAAATTTTTCCCTGCATTTTTCAATCATATCCCTGGAGTCATCAACACCTACAAATGGGATATTCCCAGGTACGGTTTGTTCCATATTCACTAATGTAGTGCCGGTGGAGCAACCGAGATCATAGATGGACGTTCCCTCTATGCAATGATCGGCGGCAAGTTCGGCTATCATCCTTTGCATCTCCTCGTAATAGGGCACAGAACGATTTACCATATCGTCAAAAACACCTGCTACTTTACTGTTGAATTTAAAATCAGAAGGACGTGTGTATGGTTCTTTAAAGACCTCATCTTTTTTCATATTCCAAATTTAAGCGTTATCATTATCAGTTCGCAACAAGATGCGAAGTTATTTTGAGTTTAATTGAGATTTCCGCTATTTTAGATTAGCTTTAATCGTCATAGCCTTTTCATATTATTATTTTCGCGAAGCGCTTTTTCAAGCAATGTAAATCTAATAAATCTAAAGAAATTATGAGTGAAAAATATCTATCTCTTGTTATTCTTGCATCTCTGTTTTTATTAAGTTGTGATTCTGTCCGATATATTGGCACAAGTTATCCACCAACAGATCATATAGATATTTATTACAGCGTCCAGGACGTAAAGAAAGAATATGAGGTAATAGGAAAAGCGAGCAACGCCGGAAACAATCTGCAGAAAAATCAAAATAAAATTATTAATGAGGCTAAAAAGCGCGGCGCAAATGGTATCATTTATTCTGATGTGCAAAGTGCAACTTCTGTTACCGCTGGCTATAGCACGAGCAGTGATGTCTTAAATGCCGAATTCATAAAATATAAATAAAAAATCCTTCGTCCAGCCAACCCCATTTTTAAAATTCTCTAAAAAATAGAAATTCCCGAAATTTCTTTGTTTACTGGAACCTGATAAAATTATCAGGCTGCCATCACCAGATTCGCTTTTAACATACTTTTTGAGTCTCAGTTAAATAACTTTACGTAAAAGATTATGTAAATTATTTT
>JAHEZA010000071.1 GCA_023251335.1 Chitinophagaceae bacterium
ATTTGCGGGGCTTTGAAGTAACCGGGCCATTGTATCATACCATATTAGACGGCAACATTGGTTATATTTATTATGGAAGTTTCGCGACCAATTTTACTGACGACCAATTGGATGCTGTATTGACAAGAATGAATAACGTGCGGGGACTAAAGGGGATTATTTTTGATGTAAGGAATAATCCGGGCGGAAATCCGGAAAATGGATACAGACTTTTTAAAAGGATAGCATCGTCGCCTACATTATTATATAAAACAAAATACAAGAATGGGCCCGCTCATGATGATTTTACCGATTTACAGGACAGTTACATAGATCCGGCGACGGACAAAGTAAAATATTCAGGTAAAATGATTGTACTCACAAATCGAAAATGCTACAGTGCCTGCAATTTTTTTGTAGCGGGCTGCAAAGCTTTTTCTCAAATTAAAATAGTTGGAGATCAAACTGGTGGCGGAGGTGGCCAACCAACAGGTTTTGAATTACCTAATGGATGGTCTGTTAATTTTTCTGGGTCCATCACTTCGTTACCTGATGGGACCATCATCGAAAACGGCGTAGTGCCTGATGTTCATGCTGCTTTAAATCCAACTGATGAAGCAATGGGAATTGACACAATTATTGAAACGGCCAAAACATTGTTGTAGAACATAATTCCTATGAAGATTTACTCAAAACTAATTTCTTCTAAAAATACTTACGAAGAAATCAAAAATTTACCGCTGTAATAAGAAAACGAATCAACCATTCAACAGCGCAGGGTTTATGGATGCATGTTGTAAGAATATGTATTTGCATACGGTTGCGGATTTACAATTACCGTCAAAAATGTTTTGACCTATGCAGCAAGTAAAATAAAAATCCTTATTATTTCCCTGCTTACTATAAACTTCCTTTACTCCACTCAAGAAATTTCATTCTTTGCGTTTGCAAAATCACCGAATCTTATTGCATTCCTGAATGCCTCAGTAGAAACCTTCCTCGTGTTATATTTTTTCTGGTAATCTCTGTGTTCTTTATCATTTGGATAAGAAACATTTCCACTATAAGGATAGGAAGGCATGTTATGAAACGGCAGAGGCGTTACTGTTTGTCCGTAGGCGGTATTCATATCGCCATCCTTCACCCACCCTTCACTGTAAATAAGAAAATCTCTTTTCCAGCCTTTGGGTAATGCAGGCAAATGTGTGGCGTCAAAATCTATCGTTACTTCATCGCCGCCGTTACAAATAATATATTGGTCATCGGCTTTTTGTAACAAGGGCAAAACATCTCCATAGCGTGTATAGTTGCCCGTTAGGTCTCTCCACTTTTGTCCTTTGGTTACATCGTTATAATCAAACCATTGCGGGCCAAACGGTCCACCTTTACTATAAGATGCTGAGTAACCGCGGAAATCCAAATTGGCATTCACCATTTTCAAATCATGCGTATTTACCGGAGCCTTTGCATTTCCACTGGTAAAGAAAATGTGGTCCCAATAAATTTGCATCGTTGTTCGGATTCTTACGCGCCTGTCGTGAGGCGTAAGAAATTTATTCGTTAAGTTGACGATATCCATTTTATCTCTTCCCATCGGGTAGCCGATATCGGGTATCACAGTTTGCCATTCTCCTTTTCTATTAATTACCTGTAGCGATGGCGCCTGCAGTTTGTATTTATCGGTTTGTGTCAGCTCTGTATTGATGCTCGCATCAGGCGGGAAAATCCATCCGCGCATGTACAACAACAAACTATCACTTTGCGCATTTTTACCGAGGTCTAAAATCAAATCATGCTCTTCAGCAACACCCTGGAATTTACCCAACGAAAAATTTGACACATATTGAAAATCATACTTGCTTAATTTCGGAAGCACATCATTTCCCTCGCCATCTGTTGCAGTAACCGGCAGGTGTTTATCAGAAACGAGGTAAATCTTTTTACCAGGATATGGAGGCGCTACAAATCTTTCATCAACATACGCGTCCACGGAATCAGGGTGATCTACCGCCATAAGCTCTGCTTTGTCAAAATACACTGCTTCCCAAAGTTCTTCACTAATCTTTATGGTATAGAGACCATTCCGCGGCTGCAATTTATCGCCAGGTATCAGCAAATATTCTTTTGATGGCTGATGATAAGCATACGTCGTGTCTTTGCCATGAATAGCGACAGGCATGCCCAGCGCGCTTCTCCATAACATGTCTTTGAGAAATACGAATTGCTTTCCATCCCATGTAAACAGGAAAGGACACGAACCTTTCAATTGGGCCTCTTCCAATGCTCTTTGTTTACGCATGGGATCTACAATAGTTTGTGCAACACCATTTGGCCATATAATTCGCAGCGCATCAATGTTGGTTCTTTGGCCTACGCCAAATTCCATCAACGGACCTTTTATTGTTTTAAGCTGATATAAATCGCCGGCTTTAAGTTCAACCTGGCCGCCAATGCCAAGCCTGTTATTTTTACTGCTGCCAAATGCCAGGCCTGTTAGTTGCACCTGCACGTAGTTGTTATAATTTCCTCCGTCATTTCTTGCTAATTGTACGCCTCCCGAACCCGAGAAGAAAATGTCTCTGTCGCCATCAAAATTAAAATCAGTAATAGCAATTTGGTGCGCCTGCATCACACTCGCCGGCAGAACGGAAGTAGCATCCGAAAAACCTTTTAAACCATCATTGTGAAATAATCTTACTCCCTGTTGAGCATGATCATCATTAACACCCGCCATCACAATGTCTTTATAGCCATCATTATCATAATCTATAAAAGCTAAGTGATACACTTTAATTCCCTTTAGAGAATTACTTAATTGTTCAGAAGCCTTCTCATCAGGAACAAAATTGCTTCCTTCATTTTTAAGCAAAAAACATTTTCCGCCGGCTGCACCGGCTAGAAGTATATCAAGACTTCCATCATTATTATAATCTCCGAAGGCCACAGCGCTTCCGGAATATTGAGGATTAGAAAGTCCTACCGCCGAACTAATATCAATGAAATTTGAATGCCGGTTATTATTTAATAGTTCTACTTTTCCTGCGTTTGTTACGCCCACGATATCCAGGTCGCCATCCTGATCCCAATCTCCGAAATCCATATCTGCCGTTCCTTGCTTGTCGCCGGCTAATCCGGTACCGGAGGTGTTTTCAGTAAAAGTTCCATCGCCGTTATTACAAAATAATTTGTTTGCATTTTTTTGAGCTACGTACATATCAAGATCACCATCCTGATCAAAATCGGCAAAAAGTATTTTAGTCACGCCGGACACTTTATTCATCCCGATATCGTCTGTTACGTTTGAAAAAGTGCCATCTCCTTTATTCTTATAAACGAGAATTCCATTGGTAGTTGCCACAAAAAGATCCTGGTATCCGTCATTATCATAGTCTGCAAAAGTGGCAAACAGATCTTGTGCCTTATGATCAATTCCACCCTGTACTTTGGCGTCCTTAAAAACGCCCACCTGGATGGACGACAAGTAAGACTTTGAAGTAGCAGAACCCGGCGAGACATAACTTGAATATAAATACATGTTTCCTATGGCATCATAATCCGTTACGGCCATTACACTTTTGCCGGCATTTGTAGTATTAGTGCCGATGTAGCCGGGCACGCCGGGAAAATCAGTGAAGACCAAAGGTGCATTAAATGAATTTTTCCCATTCCCGGCATTCTGCGTGGTATCTGCTCTTGAAACAGAAATGTTTGTATCAAAATTAAAAAATCCGGCTACCATTTTCGGAATCTCAATTTCATCAAGACCGGAGGCGTAGTCCGGAGTCACTTTCATCAGGTTATGAAATTGCCGGATGAAGACCAACGCCTCAGAAGGCTTATTGGAATGTAAAAACGAAACGGCATGTTCATAAAGAGTCTCTGCTGCATCCGAAAACCCGGGTGTTGTTTTTTTTATGCTTTGCAAATAAAAAAGAGACGAGTCAGTCTTTCCTTCCATCGCCAACAGTTCTGCCAGTTGCATTCGCGGAACCATATTGGCCGGGGAAAGCGTTTGCACTTTTAGCAAATAGGTTTTTCTTACAGAAGCATTTTGAAACGAAGTGTCTAATTCCGCTAATTTATAATACGCTCCAATGTTTTTAGGATCTTCGTTAATGATTTCATTTAATTCTTTGATAGCATTTTCTTTTTCGTTTTTTTCACCATAAGCTTCGGCTAATAATAATTTTATATCTAAGTTTTTAGGTTGAAGTTTTAATACTTCCTTACAAAGTTTTTCTGCTGCATCATAATTTTTCTGCAATAAGTAGAGACGGGTGAGTCCGATGTAGCTGGAAGTGTCTGCAGGGTTGATTTTTATGGCTTGTTGAAACGCGGCCGCGGCTTCATCAAGTTTATTTTGGGCCATATATTGCAATGCCAATTCCTTAGGATTGCCCGGGCTTTTTTCACTTTCGGATCCAGACTTTTGATTACAACCCGTGATTAACCCGATAGTAAACAAACAAATAAACACAATTCTTAGTCGACGCTGTTTTAATTTGGAAAATAAATACATTGGAAGGTTGCTGGGTTAAAGTTTGTTCAAACGATAAAATTAACAATAATCTGCTCGCGAAAGATAAAAAGCCAGACTAATTTTTTATCTTGTGAGACTTTAATTATAGTACTTACCATCAAAACGAAAGAGGAGATTGTATTCATGAGCTGGCAAAAAAAATTAGCCCAAGTTATCGTCATCATCATATTTGTAGGATTGTTGATAGGAACAGCGTTACCCTCAAGGAAAAAAATATTTCAAAACCGGGATGAAGCGAAGCAAAAAGAATTGTCATTAGAAAAATATGGCTTTTATCTTCAGCCTGACAACAAAGGCGTTGGCATTGATTTTAAACATTCCTCTCCTGATTTGGATTCTAAATTAAAAAACATTGCGCCCCAGATCGCTTCCATGGGCGCCTCGGTATCTATTGTTGATTTTGATAATGATGGATGGAGCGATATTTATTTTACTGATAGCAAGACGGGAAGCATGAATGCATTATATCGTAATATGCATGATGGGAAATTTGAAAACGTTGCCAATGAAGTAGGTTTAGCCAATTTAAATAAAAAAGGGACGGGCGCTTCGATGGGCGCTGTTTGGGCGGATTATGATAATGATGGCTACAAGGATTTGCTTTTGTATAAATGGGGTCAGCCTGAATTATACCATAACATTGGTGGAAAGAAATTTGAAAATGTAACAACCGGAAGCGGCCTTCCTGCATGGGTGAATTCAAATAGCGCGATTTGGTTCGATTTTAATAATGATGGTTTGGTGGATCTTTTTATAGGCGGATATTTTAGTGAGAAGTATGATCTGCAAAATCTCACAACAACGAAAATAATGCCCGAGAGTTTCAGATACGCCAATAACGGAGGCAGAAATTACCTGCTGGAAAATATGGGAAGTGGAAAATTTAAAGATGTAACTGAACAGTACGGCCTAACTTCCACCAAGTGGACGCTTGCTGCCGCAGCATCTGATTTTAACGGCGATGGATACCCGGATTTATTTGTGGCAAATGATTACAATGTAAATGAATTGTACATCAATAAAAAGGGAGAAAATTTTACCGAGGCAGGAAGTCAAACAGGAATAGGAAATATTCCAAAAAGCGGAATGAGTGTATCTTTTGGAGATATAGATAACAGTGGTTTACTGGGCGTTTATAACACTACAATTACTGAAAATGGAATTTTAATCCAGGACAATAATTATTGGCAACCACAAGGCGACGCGGGTGATAGCCCGTATCCAAAATTTGTAAATTTAGGCCAGTTGGCAGGAATCAATAATGCCGGATGGAGTTATGGTTCACAGTTTGGAGATTTGAATAATGATGGTTATATGGATCTTTACGTGGCCAATGGATTTATTTCCGCAAAAGAAAATACGTCTTACTGGTACGATTATTCAAAAGTTACGGGTGGCAATAGTTCTATTATTGAGGATGCAAAAAACTGGCCCGACATGAAGGGTAAAAGCCAATCCGGCTATGAGCAAAATAAAATTTGGCTTAACCAGGGCAATCGGGAATTTGAAGATGTATCCAATGAAGTATGTCCTTTGGTTACCTATGATAGCCGGGCCGTTGCGATGGCAGATCTTTGGAATACCGGTGCGCTTGATGTGATCGTTGCCAATCAAAATAACATCCCGCTGATATACAAAAACGATCAGCCTGATTCCAATCATTGGATAGAGTTTGATTTGCAGGGTACTGTGAGTAATGCTGATGCAATTGGATCGAAAGTAGTGTTGGAATGGGATGGCAAAAAGCAAGTACAGGTAGTAACTGCCGGTCTGGGATTTGCATCACAGAATGAACACAGGCTTCACTTTGGTTTGGGCAAAAGCAACAAAGTAGATAATGTGACTATTCATTGGCCTTCAGGCAAAAACACTGTAGTTAAAAATCCTGAAATTGATAAGCTGAATATTATAAAAGAAAAGTAGCACATGAAAAATCATAACCGTGTAATCTTAATAAATAAAAAGTAATGCTATTTCCCACTGACCTATGAAAACGGAACCGGCATTGTTTTATCAAAATTGATAGTTTAAAGCCCAACAATAATTAAAAAATAATAAAATTCAAACTTTCTAAAATATGCCGTGGATCACTAAAAGTACTAAAGGTTATTTTCAATACGTGCCACCTGCGTTTATAACTCTATTGCTGCTGATTGGGCAATTGAGTTTTGGTGTTCTTGACAGTTATTTATATGTGGTTGTTTCTATTGTTGCCGCGGTGCTTACGGAAATAATATTATCCCGAATATATTTTGGCAAATGGAAAAGCCTTTCCAGTGCATACATCAGCGGAATAAGTGTGGGTATTTTAATACGTTCTGTTTCTATTTGGCCTTATATTATTACATCCGTTCTTTCTATTATGTCGAAATATATATTAAAATATAACGGCCGGCATTTATGGAATCCTTCAAATTTTGGCGTGTCCTGGATGTTGTTTATGGCTCCGTTGGATGTGGCGGGATTAAGTATTCAATGGGGAAGCAATTTTTTAGGCCTGGCAGTGATTTGGGCGTTGGGCCTGGCAATTGTTTATCGCGCAAAAAGATTTCACGTTACCATTGCCTATGTAATAAGCTTTATAATTTTAGCCTATGTGCGAAGCCTGATTGTCGGAGATACATTCCTGGCCGAGGTATCACCTTTAACAGGCCCCATGTACCAGTTGTTTATATTTTTTATGATTACAGATCCGGGTACGTCCGTATCCACGAGAAAGGGTAGAATCATTGTGGTGATAATTGTGGCTTTGGTTGAATTCGTTTTAAGATTAAACAGTTTTATTTACGCACCTTTCTATGCGTTGTTCCTCGTAGGTCCCGTGGCCAAATATATTGACTTGAAAAGAAGCGCAAAAAAAGCGGCTGTAGCAGATTACAACAGTAAACCAACTTATTCGCTACAAACTTAATTTGTAAAAGACACTAACAAAAGACGACACAACCATAGTCTTTCGAATATTTACAAACACTAAAACCAAATAGATGTGCAAGGTGTTGTTTTTTATTATTGCCTTTTTTGCAAATTATTTTGCCAATGGCCAATTGAAACTTACACCGAAATGTTCGCCGGTAAATATTACAATAAAAATTAAAAAAGGCACATCAGATACAATGAAACTTAGGTTATCTGTAGGATGTGAAGAGGTCGGCGAACGATTTTTTATACCGGCAAATGGTATTTATCATTTATCCACAACTGTTAACAGGGCGGGCGAAGGAATGATTTTTACCAATACAAAAGGGCCAATTAATATTGATGGCCCAAGTGTTATCCATTTTATCGTAGAACCGGGCAATATGACTGTTTCATTTTCGATGGAAGATAATTTACCGAAGGATATACAAATCACCGGGTCAAAATCAGAAGCTGAAAAAGAAAGATGGGAAAAAAAATATGCGCCGGTTTTTACTATTGAAGAAAAATGCAGGCAGGAATTAGGAGAATTAAACAGGAACCATCGGGGAGATACAACTGAGACGATAAAAAAAAGATGGGACATGCTACTGGCGCAGTTTGATGCAATCAGAGATATAAGAGCATCGCTGGCCCAGGATTACATTAATAACCATCCACATTCCTACTTCAGCGCTTACCTGCTGTTTAAGTATTTCCATATTATGCATCCGGATTCAGTAGCTGAATCCTTTCTGCGGATTGATCCAGGCGTTGCTCAAAGTCTGTTAGGAATCTCGGCTGCTGAAAAAATTTTAAACTTTTCAGACAATTGGAATTTTATAAAACAATATGCGGACAGCAGTTTTACAAATAAATGGATTCGTACAAAAAGTGTTTATGACCTGTGGGCGAGAGATAGTTCAGGCAAACGAATTGATTTTTCAACATTCAAAGGAAAATATTTGTTTGTTGATTTTTGGGCAACCTGGTGTACACCCTGCATAAAATTAGGGCTTCCAAAGTTGCAAGAAGCCGCTGACAACACCAAAGACCTTCCAATCGGTTATATTTCCGTAAACGCTGATGATAAGGATGACTTAAAAGAATGGAAACAATTTGTGGCTAAGTTAAATTTTCCCGGAATTAATGTTTTTGATGGGGACAAGTTTTTAATTTCTTACTTCAGGGTGAGCGCATACCCTACTTTTTTTATTATAAACCCTAAAGGGCAAATCATCAGCGATAA
>JAHEZA010000524.1 GCA_023251335.1 Chitinophagaceae bacterium
AAAATAAAGTTGGCTGATTCTCCCAGACCGATTCCGGTAAATTAAAAGGTCTCAAATCCGGCACAGCAGGCAAACAAATAATCCATATTTTTAATCGAAAAATTCTTGATTCTTATTACCAGCTAAATTTTTAATCATAGAGCTGACATTTAAAAAACGCAACTACCCGCAATGCTATTTTGTATAAAGTAAGTATTTATTGGCTTTTAATTACAAACAATTTATCAACAAAAAACCCGGTCTTTCTTATCGTTGAGCATGCAGACGAATTTATTGTAACCCCATTATTTATTCAATTTCAGCGATAATCTTAAAGCCAGTAGCACTTTAAAACAGCGCGCAAAATGCCTAATTTTTGCGTGTATTGATAAAAAAATATGCGGTATTTGCACTTTTGATAATTTTTTGTTATAAGTTTGTTAAGCAAATCAAAATTTCTGATGCTTAAGATAGAAAGACAATCATTTATTCTTCACCAGGTAAATCTGCACAATAAAGTGTTGTCGACAGACCTCAGCAATCAAATGAAGGTATCAGACGACACCATACGCAGAGATATTCACCAATTGGCGGAGGAGGGCAAGGTAATCAAATTTCACGGAGGCGCGTTGTCGCCGTCATTTCACAATACGAACACATCTTCAAACGACGTGTATGCATACCAGCAAAAAAAGATCATTGCGCAAAAGGCTGTATCACTTGTAACGGATGGAATGTTTATATTAACTACGGGTGGTACAACGATTATTGAAATGGCACGTGCTTTACCACCGAATCTTCGCGCTACTTTTATTTCAGGAAGCATACCGGCGCTTGCAGAATACATTTTGCATCCTAATATCAATGTAATTTCTATTGGAGATAGAATCTCAAAAGATTCTAAGATAACTGTTGGCCTGGATGCCATATCGCACATTAAGGAATTAAAAGTGGACTTGTGTATGCTGGGCATCTCGGCCATTAACCTGGACAGCGGCGTATCAGACAATGACTGGGAGGTAGTTCAGGTAAAGAGAGCGATGATTGAAGCTTCACAAAAAGTAGTTTGTCTTACGATTTCGGAGAAGATCAATTCACGCCAGCCATTCCAGGTATGCGGTTGCAAAAAGATAGATACATTGATAACCGAGTTATCTCCGGACGATTCATTATTGCAATCTTATAGAAATGCAGGGATTCATGTAATATAAATAAACAGTTACTCTTTATAAAAATCAAAATCACGTTCATTTTTTAAAACCAAGTTATGAGAAAAATTACATCTTTTCTGGCTTTTTTGTTCTTGCTATGCGGACATTCGGTCCTTGCACAGCGAACAGTTTCCGGAACTGTAAAAGATAACAGTTCCGGCAACCCAATTCCCCTGGTTACAGTGACAGTTGCAGGTTCGAATGTTGCCACAGCTACTGATAACGAAGGGAATTTCTCGATTGAGGTTCCGACCGGCAAACACTCGTTGATTTTTACCAACGTAGGGTATATCAAGCAAACGGTGGCAGTAGATTCGCAAACAGATTTTAATATTTCGCTTGAACCTACTGCTGAGTCACTTGAACAAGTGGTAATAGTGGGTTATGGCACTCAAAAAAGGGGTGATGTTACCGGCGCTATTTCTACAGTGGATGTCAAAAAAACACTAGTTGGCAGACCCATTGCTGATGTAGGGAGAGGATTGCAGGGCGCTGTCTCAGGATTAAGCGTAATCATACCGAGCGGCGAAGTAGGCTCCGATCCAATTATGAAAATCAGGGGAGCAATGACATCGTTCCAGGGCACAAGTACGCCGTTGATTCTTTTAGACAATGTGGAGATACCCAGTATCCAGATTGTAAATCCAAATGACATTGCATCTATTTCCGTGTTGAAGGATGCTGCCGCAGCCTCGATATATGGAGCTAAGGCTTCTAACGGCGTAATATTAATTACAACTAAAAAGGGTTCAGGGACCAGCAAGCCACAGGTCACTTATTCAAACAATTTCTCGTGGCAGAATGTTTGGAAAGATTTAAAGATGGGAGAAGTAAACGCATTAAAATATACAGTTGACGCAGCAGAAAGAGTGGGTAATTTTGGTATAAGTGGTGCCTTCTATTATGTTGACCGGGCCAGCTATGAAAAAGCCGTAGAATGGCAAAAATTGTATGGTGGAAGCATCGGGTCTAATGACCCAACTGTTTTTGGCCGTGATTGGTATGTGCAGGGTTCTGCTAATAATCAGAAAATGGGAATGAGAACTTACGATCCTTATGATTATATGATAAAAGAGTGGGCTCCTACCCAGCAACATGATATTTCTGTTGGGCAGACTTTAGGAAAAACATCGTTTAATCTGGGGCTTGGGTATTTAGATCAAAGTGGCATGATAAAGCCTGCCAAGAAAGATGATTTTACCAGATACAATGCTACGCTGAGATTATCAACAGAAGTGAATAAATACATAACTATCCGGGGAGGAGCAATGTATTCAAGGAGAGATAAAGAATATCCGTACGCAACAAATTCTACGACTGCAGATCCATGGTTGTATCTGTACAGATGGGGACCCATATATCCTTTTGGTAATGACCAGAATGGTAACCCGGTTCGCAGCCCTGTAAGTGAGTATGCAGCGGCAAATACTGCGAGTTTATTACAGAATTATATGAATGTAAACTTAGGAACCACCATAAACTTTACAAACAACTGGAAATTGGATTTTGATTATACTTATAGTGCCCAGGACGAAGCCTGGAGACGGCCTGGCACACGATTCACCGCAGCAGATTCGTGGTCCGCGCCAGTGGCACGGG
>JAHEZA010000525.1 GCA_023251335.1 Chitinophagaceae bacterium
TAATAAATGAAACAAGTTCTTTCTATTATCTCATTCTTCTTATTTTTCAGCTATTCACCCAAGGCCCAGGATTCTTCTTATGTGATAAATGGTTCTTTAGAGAAAATAAAAAGTGGCACAATTTACCTTAACATATACCAGGATGGTAAAACATTTAAAGATTCGGCTTTTATAAAGGAAGGTAAATTTCAATTTACCGGATTTGTCGCTTCTCCTTATTTCGCTACATTAACCCTTCCCGAAAGACATAAGGACTATTTTAGCTTTTATATTGAACCAGCTACAATAGAAATTACCGGAAGAGGAGATTCTTTAAAAATGCTGACCGTAAAAGGTTCACCTGTAAACAGCGATGATAAATTATTTAAAACAAGAATGAAACCCGTGACTCAATGGGAAGAAAGCAATAGTAAAATCTATGAAAGAGCTTATAATGATAAAAATACCCATGTGATGGATAGCCTGGACCAGGTTGATAATGAAATATTAGCAGCGAAAAGAAACATTGTTGCGGCTTTTGTAAAAGACTATCCAAAATCCATGCGCGGTGCAATGGCTATCGTAGAGAACTATAGTTACTATGCCGAGGCAAGTGATGTAGAACCATTATATGATAACCTGGATCCTTCAATACAAAATTCCCCGAAGGGCAGGCAAATTAAAAAGATGATAGATACTTATGCGAAAGTAGCAATAGGAAAGGCCGCTCCCGATATTACGCAATACACACCAGACAGCAACGAACTTAGCCTATCTTCTTTGAAAGGCAAATATGTATTGATAGATTTTTGGGCAAGTTGGTGTGGCCCGTGCCGTAGGGAGAATCCTAATGTGGTAGCGGCGTACAATCAATTTAAAGGAAAAGGCTTTACGGTTTTTGGCGTCTCTTACGACACTAAAAAAGACAGATGGAAAAAGGCGATTTCAGATGACCATTTGGATTGGAACCAGGTTTCTGATCTGCAGGGTTGGCAAAATTCAACTTCCGATGAATATGGAATTAAGGCGATTCCGTCAAATGTGTTGATTGATAAAAATGGGATTATCGTTGCTAAAAATGTTTTCGGTGATAAATTGACAGACAAACTTAAAGAGGTATTGAATTAGGCATTCGCATTAGATATCAGATATCCTCAACATAGAAAGAACCAGAGATTTCGCAACCTATTACAACAAATAGGAATCTCCCTTATTTGTTGTTCTGCTGATAGTCATAACTGGTAACTCTTAGCTAATAGCTTCCAAACAAACAGTTTTGATAATTTGCCCTTTAACCGATAATTTTGCGTCTCCTTTTTAAAAAAGGTTTTGGAATGATTTAAAAGTATTTAAAACGAAATTTTACTGATGAAAGAAATCGCATTCAGAGAAGCATTGCGCGAGGCCATGCAGGAAGAAATGAGAAGAGACGACAGGGTGTTTTTGATGGGTGAAGAAGTAGCAGAATATCATGGGGCCTACAAAGTAAGCCAGGGTATGCTGGAAGAATTTGGAGAAAAAAGAATAATTGATACGCCAATCAGTGAACTTGGTTTTACCGGAGTTGCTGTTGGCGCTGCACAAAACGGCCTTCGGCCGATTGTGGAATATATGACCTGGAATTTTGCCAACCTGGCGCTGGATCAGATTTTAAATACTGCGTCTAAAATGTTGGCGATGAGTGGCGGACAGGTGGGTTGCCCCATTGTATTTCGTGGGCCAAATGGAAGTGCAGGGCAATTGGGAGCACAGCACTCTACGGCTTACGAAGCGATGTATGCGAATATTCCCGGACTTAAAGTAATTTCTGTAAGCAATCCTTATGACGCGAAAGGATTATTAAAGAGTGCCATACGTGATGACGATCCGATTATTTTTATGGAAAGCGAAGTGATGTATGGCGATAAAGGAGAAATACCTGAAGAAGAATATCTGATTCCTATCGGAAAAGCGAATGTGTCCCGCAAAGGAAAAGATGTGACGATTGTGTCTTACAATAAAATGATGAAAGTGGCACTTGGCGCGGCTGAGGAACTTGCAAAAGAAGATATCAGTGCTGAAGTGATTGATCTGAGAACAATTCGACCGTTGGATTGGCACACTATTTTTGATTCTGTCAAAAAAACTAACAGACTCGTAATAGTAGAAGAACAGTGGCCTTTCGCTTCTATCTCTTCTGAAATTGCCTATCGCATTCAAAAAGAAGCTTTTGATTATCTTGATGCGCCTGTTCGAAGAATTACTTCACTGGATGCGCCGATGCATTACGCCCCTAACTTAGTTGCCCAATACTTGCCGGATGTTCCACGTACGGTGAATTTAGTTAAAGAGGTGATGTATCTAAAAAAATAATTTCGACCCTGTTCAGGAGACGAGGCTTTATTTTTAACTATCCTGAACTCTGTTCGGGATAAAATCATTTCAACTATGAATATAGGAAGTTTCTATTACCCGATGCCTGCCAATGAACCGGTGCTGAGCTATGCACCTGGTAGTAGCGAAAGACAACTTTTAAAAGACACGTTGAAAGAATTAAAAAGTAAGAAAATAGATGTACCGATGTATATTGGAGGTGAAGAAGTACGCACCGGAAATAAAGTGGAATTACGGCCCCCTCATGAAAGAAATTTTGTACTCGGTTCATTTCACGAGGGCGATGCATCCCATATAAAAAAGGCGATTAATGCTGCATTGAAAGCGAGAGACAAGTGGGCGAATCTGAGTTGGGAAAACAGGGCTAATATTTTTCTAAAAGCTGCTGATTTGATTGCTACAAAGTACAGGCCTTACATGAATGCAACTAAATCAG
>JAHEZA010000072.1 GCA_023251335.1 Chitinophagaceae bacterium
GTTACTATTACTCCTTTAATTTTATCATCATTATAAACGGTATCGATTGCATTATCCAACTCATCCAAAACTGTTTTGTTCAATGTATTTAATTTATCCGGCCTGTTGATGGTGATGATCAAAATATTATTTTCAAGAGCGGTTTTTATAGCTGAATAATCCATAATTAGTGATAAGTTTTAATTGAATAGGGTATAGTGAAACATTTAAAAGCTTCTGTTTTCAGCTACCCAGGTTTTTATGTAGTCCGTGATATCGGAAGTGGAAGTGCCCGGTGGAAATAATTTCCCAACTCCCAATTCATTTAATGCTTTCATATCATCGGCTGGAATAATCCCGCCACCCGTAACCAACACATCATTCATACCTTTTTCTTTCATCAATGATAATATTTTGGGAAAAACAGTATTGTGCGCACCCGTTAAGATACTCACGCCAATGGCATCCACATCCTCCTGTAGTGCAGCATTCACCACCATTTCCGGAGTTTGCCGAAGGCCTGTATAAATTACTTCCATTCCCGCATCACGAAGCGAAGTGGCTATTACTTTGGCGCCGCGGTCATGACCATCAAGGCCTACCTTGGCCACCAATACACGAATAGGCCTTTGTTTTTGTGAAGATTTCTTTTCAGTCATTATTTTTCATCTTTCAAAAAATTTCCATTTTAACAACAGAAAATTATTTCATTAAAGATAAAGTATGTTCTATTCTTTTTATCGTTTCTTCTTTTCCAAGCAAAGAAGCAATATCAAATACACCGGGGCCAAATTTTCCGCCCACCAGCATCACGCGAAACGGCAACATTAGTTCACCCGGCTTCAGGCGCGCCGCGGCTGCCAACTCTTTGAAGGTATGTTCGATATCATTAATGTCCCAGGAATTTATTAAGGAATAAGCACGGATTAATTCTACAAAAAACTGATTTTTGTTTTCATTCCATTTTGGAAGAACTACAGAAGTGTCAATCTCTGAAGGAGCTAAAAAAAAGAAACTTCCCTGTTGCAAAAAGTCGGTCAATAACGTACATCTTTCTTTAATTAGTTCTATTATTTTATCCAGTTTATTTTCGTCATTGATCGCAATGTGATTTTCTTCAAATATTTTTTTTACACCTGGTCTCAATCTTTCAACATTTGATTTTTTTATCCATTCGTGATTGAACCATTTTGCTTTTTCAAAATCAAATTTAGCACCATGGGAATGAATTCTTTCTATGGAAAATTTCTCAACCATTTCTTCCAGAGAAAAAATTTCCTGCTCAGTACCATCGTTCCAGCCGAGCAACGCAAGCAAATTGATAAATGCTTCCGGTAAAAATCCCAATTCTTTAAATCCTGGCACTTTTCCTTTTACCGGATCATTCCATTCCATAGCAAATACAGGAAATCCTAATCGTTCGCCATCTCTTTTACTTAGCTTTCCATTTCCATCTGGTTTTAAGATCAATGGAAGATGCGCCCAGTGAGGCATCTGCGATTCCCAGCCAAAATATTTCCAAAGCAGCACATGAACAGGAGCGCTTGGTAGCCACTCCTCGCCGCGAAATGAATGTGTAATTTCCATCAGGTAATCATCCACCACCACAGCGAGATGATAAGTAGGCATTCCATCTGCTTTCATTAAGACCTTATCATCCACCCCGTCTGTTTGCATTTCAATGTCACCACGAATCATGTCTTTAAAATGAACGGATTCATTTCGCGGCATTTTAATCCTGATGACATGAGGAAAATTTATTTTCAGCAATGCCTGGGTTTCTTCTTCCGGAAGGCTGAGTGAATTACGCATTTCCGTCCGGTTTTGATAATTGTATTGCACATTATATTTTCCTTCAGCCTTTAATTTATCTCTAAGACTTTCGATTTCTTCCGGTGTGTCAAAAGCATAATAAGCATGACCTGATTTCACTAACTGTTCGGCATAATCCCGGTAAATATTTTTTCTTTCGCTTTGTCTGTAAGGCCCATATTCACCTGGATTTTGCGGGCCTTCATCGGATGAAATCCCGCACCAGTTAAGGCAATCAATGATATATTGCTCAGCGCCTTCTACATAACGTGTTTGATCCGTATCTTCAATTCTCAACACAAAATCGCCGTTATTTTTTTTCGCAAATAAATAATTATACAATGCCGTACGCACGCCACCGAGATGCAATCCGCCGGTAGGGCTTGGCGCGAATCTTACTCTTACTTTACTCATCTTGCAAAGATAATTGATTGAAATTATCAATTTATGAGCGTGACACAAGGTAGGTAGTCTTCAAAAGCTCAAAGACAGTAAAGCAACTTTTGTTGAAGATTTTTATTTCAATCATAGAAATAAAGAATGTCGTTGTTGAGTTTTACATTTTGTATTCCCTTCTTAAATCATTTCTTAGTTGATGTAGTGGCTCGCTAATTCCTACTTTATAGATGTGTGGATTATTGAAACGTTTGTGCTCATCAGGTAAGAGCTTTAATCGTTTTCGTGAAAAAGCAGCCACATCTTTCGGTTCGTAGTTTTCTAATAATGATTTTCCATTTTCCATTATTTTATGGAGCAACGGTGTTGCCATTTTGGTATTTAACAACATGCTTTTTTCAGGATCGTAAGGATGGATCATTTGGGTAGGAATATTATCTTTTGCAAGGCCAATAGCATCTGCAACAAAACAACCCTCTTCATCAGTATAGCGGTAAACCTGTTTATTACCGGGCAATGTTACCTTCTGAATATTTTCAGATAATTTTATTTTTGGCTTGCCATCTATTTCACATAATTTATAAACTCCGTCCAGCGCTGCATCGGGTTGTCCTGTGGCCAAACTCGTGCCCACACCAAAAACGTCAATCGGCGCTTTTTGATCCAGCAAACTTTTAATAAGATATTCATCCAATTGATTGGAAACTACTATTTGCACTTCGTTAAAGCCAGCATCATCAAGCATCTTGCGGCTACGTTTTGAGAGATATGCCAGATCGCCACTGTCCAATCGTATAGCCTGGAGTTGCTGTCCTTTTTGCTTCATTTCTTTCGCAATAATTATCGCATTTGGAACGCCGCTTTTCAACGTGTCATAAGTATCTACAAGCAGCGTAGAATTTTTCGGATGCGCTTCAGTGAACTTTCTGAAGGCTGTTAATTCATTTTCGTGGCTTTGAATAAATGAATGCGCCATGGTACCGCTCGCTTTTATGTCATATCTTTTCGCTGCATAAACATTGGATGTGCTATCAAACCCTCCTGCAATAGCTGCGCCGCTTGCAGCGATTCCCCCCAAAGCTTGTGATCTCCTAAGTCCGAATTCACTAAGATGGCGATCACCTGCCGCATATCGTATTCTTGCAGCTTTGGTAGCAATCAGCGAATGAAAATTCAGATAATTTAATAATAAAGTTTCTATCAACTGCACTTCAGCGAGGCTGCCTGCCACTTGTAGCAATGGTTCCAGGGGAAACGCAATTTCGCCTTCGGGCATCGAGCGAATGAGCCCTTTGAAGCGAAATGCTTTTAGCCATTCTAAAAAATCTTTACCAAACCCGTTCTTGTGCAGCCAATCAATTTCTCCCGGACTAAAATGCAGATTTTCAATAACCGGTAATAACTCGCCCAATCCACAAAAAATTACATAACCGCCGGCAAATGGTAATTTTCTAAAAAAGTAATCGAAAGAAGCGGGCGTGTTATGAATTCCTTGCTTAAAGTATGCTTCGGCCATTGCCAGTTCATACATATCCGTATATAATCCGGAATCAGTTTTAATTTGAAATTTACTATCGCTCATAAATATAAATGTAGGGATTAATTGATTCTCTTCTTTTGGTTTTAAAAAAAGCAAGCATCTTTGCATCCCGAATTTGAACGAATGTTTTATCGATAGGTATTGAATTATGTATGGAAAAGGGCCCGATTCTTCAAATAAAAACTTTTTGATTAACTTTCTAAATTGCAAATTGCACGAGGAAACCTGACATGAACCTAAAGAAACACATATCAAATATCTTCCTATATTTAAAAAAGGTTTTCCAAGAATTTTCCGCAGATAATATTTTAAAATACAGCGCTTCCCTCGCCTACTATACAGTTTTTTCCATAGCTCCATTATTATTAATCGTAACGGCTTTGCTTGGATTATTCTTTGGAAAGGAAGCGATGCAGGGACAAATCTATCAGCAGCTTAGCCATCTTGTGGGCAGTGTAGCCGCATTACAGATACAGGACACGATTAAAAATATTCACCTGAATAATAACAATTACGTGGCAAGTGTAATCAGCATCATAATTCTGCTCATCGGGGCTACTACTATTTTTGGCGAAATACAGGATTCATTAAATAAAATATGGGGATTAAAAATAAAGCCGAAAAAAGTCTGGTGGAAGTTGATTATTACCCGGTTGCTTTCATTCTCATTAATCCTAAGCATTGGCGCTATACTTATAATTTCGCTTTTATTAAATGCGCTTTTGAATGCGTTTGGGGATTTAATATCAAATTACCTAAAAAATTACAGTAGTTATTTCATGGCAGCTACAGAGGCCGTCTTTTCCTTATTGGTGACCGGATTTTTATTTTCTCTTGTTTTCAAAATATTGCCCGATGCAAAAATAAAATGGAAAGACGTGCTTTTAGGAGGTTTCGTCACAGCAATATTTTTTACGTTGGGCAAAATGGGCATTGGATATTACATCCGCAAAAGCAAATTATCTTCTCTGTACGGGGCCGCCGGCTCTATTATCATTTTTATGGTATGGGTTTATTACAGTTCTGTCATACTTTACCTGGGAGCCGAATTTACCAAAGTACACGCAAAACTTTATGGTCAGAATATTGTTCCAAATGAATATGCAGAATGGGTAGAAACAGACGAAAAAACTGTTTCACAGCCGCAATTGAAAAACAAAGATTTATATTAACTTTACACACCTAAATGCTTATATCATAATATGACTAAAAGAATCTTGATTATTGACGATGATTTTGATATGTGTGCCTTGTTAAGCCGGTTTCTGAACAAGAAAGGCTACATTACTGAGGTGGCACACAATGGCAGCAAAGGGCTGGCAAAATTTAATGAATTTCATTTTGATATAGTGCTTTGCGATTTCAGGCTGGGCGATAAAGATGGCAAAGATGTATTGGTGAAAATCAAAGAGGCAAAGCCCAAAACAATTGTGATTATTATTACCGGCTACTCTGATATTAAAGTAGCGGTGGATGTGATTAAAATAGGCGCCTTTGATTATATTACTAAACCATTAATTCCTGATGAGGTGGTGAATGTTATTGAAAAAGCACTGTCTAATCCTGCTGCCGAACAGAATTCCTCCTCTTCAAAAGCAGCAACAGTTGCTTCGGTGGCCAACAAGAAAAGAAAATATGAGCTATCATTAAATAATGAATATCTCGTGGGCCAGGATGGAGAAACTGCAAGAATTTACCGCCAGATCGAAATAGTGGCGCCTACCAACTATAGCGTAATTCTTTATGGAGAAAGCGGAACAGGAAAAGAAGTAATTGCCAAAACCATTCACGAGGCAAGTGCCAGAAAAGGAAAACCTTTCATTGCTATGGATTGCGGCACATTATCCAAAGAACTTTCAGGCAGCGAACTTTTTGGCCATGTAAAAGGAGCGTTCACTGGCGCCATCACCGATAAGGAAGGACATTTTGAACTCGCTAATGGTGGAACTCTATTTTTAGACGAAGTTTCCAATTTGCCAAAGGATGTGCAGGCTTCGTTATTGAGGGTGATTCAGGAAAGAAAATACAAAAGAGTGGGCGGAACCAAAGAAATGGATGTGGATGTCAGGATTATTGTTGCATCTAACGAAAACCTGCAGGAAGCCTACCGGCGAGGCAAATTCAGGGAAGATCTTTATCACCGGTTTAATGAGTTTTCTATCAACCTTCCTGCTTTGCGAAACAGAAAAGGAGATATTCCACTATTTGCAGAATTTTTTCTTGACAGGACTAATGCTGAACTTCAAAAAAATATTGAAGGATATGAAGAAGATGTGGAAGAAATGTTTTTGAATTATGCCTGGCCGGGAAACTTAAGAGAATTCAGAAATGTGGTTCGCCGTGCTGTTTTATTAACCTCCTCAGGCAAAATAAATTCAAAAGTATTGCCCTGGGAAATAACCCAGTCGTCACCGCATAGTGCATTTGCAGCTAATGCGAGCCATCATTCATTCGGTAGCCCAACTTCGACAATCAAAGAAGTGGACCTAAAAGATGCGGCTGCTAAAGCGGAATATGAAGCAATAATGAACGTTTTAAAAGAAGTGAATTACAATAAAACAAAAGCAGCGGAGATATTAAAGATTGACCGTAAAACTCTTTATAATAAAATAAAAATTTATGAATCGCTATAAAACAGGAACAGAGGGAATTTCTTTGTTTACTGTATAGAGATGAAGCAATATTTTCTCGTTTACTTTTAATGACTATTGTTGTCGCCTCATAAAAAAAATACCGCCCTCTGGCGGCATTTTTGTTATCATTTACTTCAACTCTTTCGTTATAATAGAATCAGATATCATTTCTTTTTCAAACTGATCAAGCGAACCACCCTTCATATCTTTCATATATACCTAACCAATTTGTTTATTACTTGTCTGCGATCCTGCACCTGCAGGGAAAGGAACGCTAACAGCGCGAACAGGATTTTTTCATTGTAATGAATTGTGGTAGTAAATGTTTTGATAGAAATAAAAGTAATAGAATTTTTTTTTAGCAGTTAAAGAAAGTGATGAGTGGATTATCATTGTTTGTAACGAACCACGCTTTTCCTTAATCTATATTAACAAGTATTCTTAACCTATGTCATTGTTAGGAATCCGGAATTGGCTGAACTTTGTGTAGCAATTAAAAATATTATTACCAGTAAATAAACAAATAATGACAAAAACAATTCTGCACAAAGCAAACACACGCGGTCATGCGGATCATGGCTGGCTGAACAGCTATCATACTTTTAGTTTTGCAAACTATCATAATCCGGAACGGGTTCATTTTGGCGCATTACGTGTATTGAATGACGACACCGTAAGCAAGGCTATGGGATTTGGAACACATCCACATGAAAACATGGAAATCATTTCAATACCATTGGAAGGCGATCTGGAACATAAGGACAGTATGGGCAATACTACCGTAATAAAACAAGGCGACATACAGGTAATGAGTGCTGGCACAGGCATCAGGCACAGCGAATACAATAAAAATAAAGACAGCGTAGTAAAATTTTTACAGATCTGGGTTTTTCCCGACAAAAAAAATGTGACTCCCCGGTATGACCAGATTACACTGAACGAAAACGACAGGCACAATAAATTACAGCAAATACTTTCGCCCAATCAAGATGATGAAGGCGTTTGGATTCATCAAAATGCATGGTTTCATTTAGGTAAATTTGATAAAGGTGTTAACGCTGATTATCAGTTTAAGCAAAACGGAAATGGATTATATATTTTTGTTTTGAACGGAGACATAAATGTTGATGGCCAGGAATTAAATAAACGCGATGGATACGGAATTTGGGAGACAGATAAAGTAAATATCAAAGCGGATAGTGATGCGGAGTTTTTACTAATGGAAGTTCCTATGAATATTTAAGATCAATGAATTAATTTAGAGAAACGAATATTATTCGAATGCATTTCAAAGCTGGCATATTTGGATTTGGGATGCATCCGATTTTCTGTTAAAAAAAACTTATGGAAAAAATACAAATTTTATCAATCGGTCGCGATCCGGTTTTATTACAAAAATTGTCAGAGTTCATCAACGGGAATCCTAAATGGGAAAGCACCGGAACAGTAGATGATGAAACAGCAATTGAAATTTTCCATCAGAGAAAGTTTGACATCATATTACTTATAGACAATATAGAAGAATCATCGGAAAAGAAGTTGGAATCTCTTTTTACTTTTAATGATCCCGGAATTATTTTTATTAAACATGAAGATGATTCCACCGGATTACTTGCGGGTGAAATTCAGGAAGCGTTGGATAAGAAAAAGAACTCAGTTAACATCATGGATGATGTGTTTAAAAAAGATAGCCAATCATTCAATTTATGATTTTGTGAGTCACAGTAAACAAAGAATTTCTCCGGATTCATATTCTTTCTAAGTCCGGAGAATCATTAATAAATTATCGTAATAGAATAAGGGGGCAAAGAAATATTCTTCGAATCTTTTATTTGCTTTGTTATAGGCGGATTGTTCAAATCAGGATGGCTGTTCATTCCATCATTTTTCCAATGATACTGTAGTTTTGAATATTGTATTAAATCAATCGGTTGCCAATCGACTGGTTTTTTTATAAGTGTATTTTCAATGTCAATGTCCACATTCCAGTTTCTGCGCGGATCTTTATTGATAAGCATTACGGACCATTTACCATCGCGTGCACGAAGCGCATAAGAGGTCACGGGAGGTTGGCTTTTCTTGTTACTGATATCCGTGGCTGATGAATATATTTCTAAAAGAGAACCTGATGGCTGTGCCCAAAAATGAGTAAGCATTTGCATCGAAGAAAAAGCAGCAGTTTTATATTTTACTT
>JAHEZA010000526.1 GCA_023251335.1 Chitinophagaceae bacterium
AACTGAACGGTTTACTTCGCATAAATAGCGATTGCTCGCATCAAAAATGGCCATGTTCGGAGGCGGTACTGTTAATTTTATAAATGTGTAAATCCCCCGTCGGTAAAGGCTTTCTCCTGTGTCTTGTTTATAAGTTGCCAGCACGCCTCTTCCTGAAGTGGCGCTTTCCCACAGGCCTTTTGTCTGATATGGTTTTACGCTTGGGCCTCCAATCGTTTTTACCAGCAAGCCACTGCTGGCTAATACAATATCTTTTACAATTTCGGCTTTCACCCTAAGCCGCGGCGCACGAGAGAGATAAATATTTTCAGGATCTTTTTTATAATTATCATTTTTAACCGTTGAAGATTGCAGGTACGTTGCCGAGGTGACTATTTGCTTCATCAGTCTCTTTACGTTCCACCCGTGTTGCATAAAATCCACCGCCATCCAATCGAGCAATGCGGCGTTGGTGGGCATTTCTCCCTGTGCGCCAAAATCGCCTGCCGTTTTTACAATTCCTCTCCCAAAAATTTCCTGCCACATTTGATTTACAAACACGCGTGCAGTGAGCGGATTGTTCTCGCTTACCGTCCATTCAGCGAGGCCCAGTCTGTTGCGGGGAAGACTTACAGAATCAAAAGGCATTACCGCATCTATCGAAGCAGGCTTCACTTCAAAAGCAGGCTGATCGTAAACTCCGCGGTCCAATAGATAAGTTTTGCGCACCGTATCACGGTCACCCATAACCGAAACCATCAATTGCCCCGTATCTTTTTTATTGACGAAAGAAAGCAGGTTTTTGATATCGCTGCTGTCAATGATGAGTACTGGTTTCTTGGCTGGTTTGGATACGCCCACATCGCCCTCAAAACCTAATTCTTTGCTATTGTTGAAAAAAGCATACAACTCGTAATATTCTTTTTGTGGAATAGGATCATATTTGTGATCGTGGCATTGGGCACATTCGACAGACATGCCGATAATACCCCTTCCAAAAGTTTTTACTTTATCAATATTATATTCCACCCTGTATTCTTCCGGAATGATGCCCCCCTCTTCAGTGTATTTGTGATTGCGAAAAAAAGCGGTTGCCAGTATTTCTTCTTTGTTGGCGTTAGGAAGCAAATCGCCCGCAATCTGCCAGGTAAGAAATTTGTTGTATGGCATATTTTCATTGAAAGAATGTATCACCCAATCGCGCCAGGGCCACTGCGTTCTTATATTATCATCCTGGTAGCCATAACTGTCTGCATAACGGCCTACATCCATCCAGTGTAACGCCATCTTCTCACCATATTGAGGTGAGTTTAATAATTCATCCACTACTTTTTCATAAGCCTTCGGATCTTTATCAGCCATAAATTTATCCATCATTTCTTCAGTAGGCGGAAGCCCCGTGAGGTCTAACGAAACCCTTTTCAGCAGGGTTTCTTTATTGGCTTCCGGATTATGTTGAAGCCCTTCTTTTTTCTGTTTATCCAATATGAAGTAATCAATTTCATTTTTGGGCCATGCCTTATCTTTTACTTCTGGCAAAAACGCTTTTTTTGGTTTTACGAACGCCCAATGCTTTTCATATTTAGCTCCTTGCTTTATCCACTTTTCAAATAATTTAATCTGGTATGGCGTCAATGCGCCAAGGTGCGCCGAAGGCAGCGGCATCATGTAAGATGAATCGGTAGAGGATATTCTTTTAAATAATTCAGATTGCTCCGGATGGCCAGGCACAATGGCAAAAGCGCCTTTCATTTCCGGTAAAGGAGCGTAAGCATATTTTGCATAATCAAGCCGCAAACCCGCTTCCTGCTTGCTCACATCAGGACCATGGCATTTAAAACATTTATCAGAAAGAATAGGGCGAATATTATAATCGTAGGAAACGATATCCGGTAAACGCTGCTCTTGTTCAGGGTTACCTTGATTACATGATACCCAGCAGCAGATGCTTGTAACAAAAGATATAGTAAATAGAAGAGTTTTTAATTTCATATCTGAAATGGCGGTGTTTAGAAAAGAAGAAACTTAGATTGTTGGCAATCGCGAAATCATTATAAATATAAAAAAAACTTTGATACGCAGGGGAAAAACTTTTCAGGTTTTTGATTCAACCTGACACTCAAAATTGACTGGGTATTCAAAAATGCTATGAATAAGAATCGCTAGTTAAAAACGGTGTTCTGAATAATTTCCGTAATTTATATTTTTGAGAATTTGCAGCCTTATTCCATGACATGGTAAATCCCGGGAACTGAAGAATAAATTTTGGCACAGCTTTATTATAAAGAGAGATTTTTAACCAAATGATAGCAAACAAACTTTTATTGAAGATTTTCATTTTATTGGAATATCAGATGAAGGATAGACAGCAAACAAACAAATAAGAGGAATTCAAATTCATTTTTTGTTGAAGAACAAAAAAAGTTTTTCATTTGAAAATCGCGGCTAATCCAGTCAATCTATAATTTTTAAATCTTTGCAGTTTTAAGGTAAAAAAGAAATTCTAAATACTTTTAGCCTTTCAAATGATAGGCCTTTGTTTTTGTAAATGCCCGTAAGCCCGCATGAGAGAGGGTTGCGCCAATTCCCGAATGTTTTCTTCCGCTCCAGGGCAAGGCTGCACTTACGCGGTCGCAACAATTCCAATAACCGCTGCCTGCATTTATTTCCTTCAAAATTTTTTCTGCCCTGGTTTTATCGTTGCTGTAAACCGATGCTGTTAAGCCATATTCCGTGTCTTGCATCAATGCGATAGCTTCTTCATCATTTTTTACTTTCATAATTCCGATAACC